>JAPKZC010000387.1 GCA_026394025.1 Candidatus Solibacter sp. | reverse complement strand
TCCGCATCGCTAAACGCTTTCGATAACACATACGACGCGTTCACTACCAAGCCGTGCGAGTAACTTTTGGTGACCTTGGTTACCAGCGAATGATAAGTGGAATGGCCGCTGTGATCGCCGTTGCCACGGGAGGTATCGATACTCAGGAACTGCGGGTATGGCTGGAACGCGCGCGCCACCGTACTGTTGTAACTTGCGTAAGGCTTCTGTATGCCGAGGGCGGTAATGGAGGGGTCGGTGATGTTCTTGACCAGATTCGTGCGCCCCGACTGCGTGTAGATGCTCAGTGCCGCCGGCAAGGTATCCGGATTGGCTTGATTGAGCTTCAGCAACCCGGCCACCAAATGCGTACCCATCATGGCGCTGTAGCCTGCCTCCACCAGAAGGTTGGGTTTGACCTGGCGCTGAAGAGTAAAACTCCAGGCCAGGTTTTCGGGCAAGCGGCTGGCTTCGACCCCCTGCCAGTAGTAGGGAGACGCATCGTTGGCGAAGGAGGGGGTGATGAAGGGGGGTTTCGCCCAGGCGGGCATGCCCTCTTTCAACTTATAGAGCGGCGTGACGCCCTGGGCGGTGTCGCTGAAGGTAACACTCTGGCTGAAGCCCTGATTGTGGGCGCTGCCTCCGGTATTCTGCACCCGGCCGAAACTGCGGCTGCCCGATGCGCGGATGACCGTCTTGTCGCCCAACCGGTAGGAGAGACCCAGGCGCGGGCCGATTCCTTTGTACCACCCCGGCACCAGCGTGCGCGTGTTGGTGCGTCCCGTGCCGAACCCGGCAAAGATCAGGGCGCCGGGCCGCCCGTCGGCCGCCGGGTTGGGCGTGGTGGGGCTGAAATCGCTGAAGGTGTCGTCCGGGTTCAGGGGCGGCAACTCGAATTCGTAGCGGATGCCGAGGTTGAGGGTCAGACGCGAAGAGACGCGCCAGTCATCCTGGAAGAACCCGGACTGGTATCGGAATTTGGTGTAGACATCGCGCGGAGTCTCGACCACTCCGGCGCTGGCATAGCCGAGCAGGAACGACGCCCAGCCCGATCCGCCGCCGGTATTGGCGTTCGAGTCCTGCGGTACGGACGTGTTCAAGCGCGAGAAGCTGACGTTGCCCATCGCGTTGTTCATCCCCCAGCCCTGATATGGCTGTAGTTCCCAGTTATATCCGGCCTTCAATGTGTGTTTTCCGGTGACGAAGGTCAGATCATCGTTGAAGGAATAGATCGGGCTTGCCGATCCGCTGGGAGCGGGCGCTCCCCAGGTGCCGAACTGCCCCGTATTGACGGTGGGAAAATTCAGGCCGCAATCGAACACATTGGGGATGCAGGTCTTGGAGGCCCAGTCGGTGCCGTCGATGGAGAGCGCGCGCCAGCGCTCGTAGAACCGGTTGGCGCCCATATAGAAATGGTTGACGAGTCGGGGGCTGATGGTGGAATCCCAGTTTCCACGGTAGACATTGGAACCGCGCCAGAGATTCTGAAAACTGCTGATCACGCCCGGGAATCCTGGCGGCCCGTCGGCGCCCGGGACCTGGCGCTGCTGCGAATAGCTGTAGGTAAAGCCCAGCCGGTTCTTGGGATTGAGCACGTGGTCGAGGCGTACGCTCAGTTTGTCCACGGGGTTGAGTTGAACACCCGGCGTAATGTAATTGCGATAAATGTAGTCAGCCGTCCCCGGCACCAGTCCGGCCACATTCGGCTTCAATGAAGCGCCGTAGGCGAGGATCTTCTGGGACAACGGATCGAAGCGTGCCTGCGGAATCATGTTGTTGGGGAAGGGAGCGCGCACATACTTCGAGCCCACCTGCTGGGTAGTGTCCGGGTCGTAGATCACGATCTGCTTGCCGGCCTGGTCCACGAAGTTGCGCATGTCGCCCTGATAGAACTCCGGCGGCGCAATCGAGGTCGGCGTTGTGGATCCGCCCACGCGGTTGCGGAAACCTTCATAGGTGAAAAAGAAGAAGGTGCGGTCCTTGCCGTTGTACAGCTTCGGAATGCGGACAGGCCCGCCAAAGGTCGCGCCAAGATCGTGCTGCTTATAAATGGCGGTGCTGGCGGCGAAGAACCCGCGTGCATCCAATGCGTTGTTGCGTGCGAAGTCGTAGGCGCTGCCATGAAACTGGTTGGTGCCGGACTTCGACACGAAACTGACCAGGCCGCCGGCGCCGTGGCCGAATTCGGCCTTGAAACCGTTGGTCACCACCTCGAACTCGGTGATGGCGTCCACCGACGGGGTATTGAGAACGATCCAGTCCAGGTTGGCTGACCCGTTCACCTGGCTGGAAACGCCGTCGAGCGTGATGCCGAGTCCACCGCCCTGCCCTCCGCCCAGTCTGCCGTCGCTGTATTGCGGGGTGATGTTGGCCAGGGTCAGCGGACTGCGCATGTTGCCGCTCACCACCAGCGGAAGTTCGTCCACCATCTTGCGCGTGATGGCCGACTGGACGCGGGCGCTCTCCGTCTGCAACATCTGCGTATCGGAAGTGACTACTACGGACTGCTGCGCGGTGCCGATCTCCAGCACCGCGTCCACCTGAATGCCGGAGCCGCCGTTCAGTTCCATAGGGCCGTGAATGCTCAGCTTGAAGCCTGCTTTTTCGACGACCAGCCGGTAGCTGCCTACGGGAAGCGCGGGCACCGCGAAAACGCCGGTGCTGGTGGTTACCGTGTTGCTGGCCACGTTGGTCTGGACATGAGTCACGGTGACTCTTGCCTCGGGCACCGAGGCGCCGGAGGAATCCTTCACCGACCCGCTGATTACTCCGCGATCCGATTGCGCCAACAGGCATGCAGCGGAGCAGACGAACAGAAGCAGAAAACGAATCCTGCGCTGTACTTTCGACATCCTGGTACCGACCCCCTTAAACTCGCCATCACCATCATTCGATGGCAGGGGGCGGATTTCTAGGAGAATCGTCGCAAAGATTCTGACAATAACACCACGAAGCCCGGCTGGGTGGTGCGGACCTTATCCCGCCGGGCGCACGACGAAGTAGGGCTGGTTGGCGCGACCGGCGGCGAAACCGGGGTGCAGCGTCGCTTTCGCGGGCGATTGGCGCAACTCGAAGTAGTATTCGATCGGGTACGCGCCGGCGGTGTAGGCGCCGGGAATGGTCGCACGCCAGTGGGATCCCAGGGAGGTCATCGCCACGCTCTCATAGCGCTCTGCCTGGGTCACGTGACGGTAGTACAGGCGCACGGTGGCGAGTTTCTTCTCGGGCGCGATGCCGAGGTCGAGCGACTGCCCAGGCCGAAAGCGAGGAGGCACGGCGTGGGTGCAGGAAATCGCTTCGCGGTCCGGCCGGCCGAGGGCCTCGGTAATCGCGGATTTGATGGCCGGCGTTGGTTCAGCCGGGCTGGCTTTCTCAAGGAGCGCGGCGACCAGCGCGATGTCCTTATCGATATCGGGCAGGCGGTCCAGCCAGTGGCCGCGCAGCTGGCGCACTTCGCCGACCGTGATATCGGAGACGTAGACGCCGTTGGCCCGGTTGGCGAGCACGGCCCAGATCTCGCGTGCGGCGCGGTAGCGGTCGAGGCAGGCTTCGAGCGCGGCGCGGCTGCCGGTCTGCTCGTGGATGCGGTAGAGCACGCCGGCGCGGAATTTGGCGCCGAAGAAGCGGCCCAGCGCCGCCTGGAGTTCGATATCGATGGCCATGCGGCGGTACTCGGGACGGTCCTTGGCGGTGGCCTGCGCCGCGGCAATGGCAAGCTGGCGAGATGCCTCGGCGGCGTAGTCTTCAATCCACTGCGCGACTTCGATGGGCGAGTAGGTTGCGCCGCGCTCGCCTTTGAGGAGTTCGTCGGCAAAATCGTTAATGCGCGCGAAGAGTTGCGGATCGAGCGGGCTTACGGTGCCGAAGACCTTGGGCGAGGGGCTGTCGGTGTAGGGGCCGGGATGGGCAGCGTCGAGCAGAGAGTGGTTGAGGTATACCTCCGGCCAGTAGGTGTTGTTGCCCGCGGAGGGCGCGTGCGCCGTCGTGATCGTGGGGAGGATACGGCTGGCGCTGGCCAGCGCGGAAGCAAGCGCGGGACCGGCGGCGCCGAAACGCGACGTCATGTGGCGACCCCAGGTGTCGGGTGAGGCATCGGGGTTGTAGAGCAGGCGGCCCCAGATGCGGTGGCCGTATTCGTATTTCTCCCAGTCCCAGCGCGGCGTGAGAGACGCGTCGGCGTAGCCCGTGCGATTGCCCGCGATGCCGGACCCGCGGCGTCCCTTGAACGAAAGCGGCTCCATGATTTCGACGCCGTCGCTGCCGCAAAAGCCAAAGGCGCGGGAGTGGGCGGCGGCGGTGAGTGGGTCGCCCCAAAGAAGCAGGCGCTGCGTGCCCGGCCAAATGCGGTGCAGCACGCCCCACTTGCGGTCTTCGCGCAGGAGGTCGCCGTAGCCGTAGCGGAGGAAACTGCGGGATCCGGCGCTGAACTTCATCAGGCCGGTGGCGTCGCGTCCCGACTTGGGGCGTTCGGCCTCGCGGATATCGGCCTGGTGGTAGGGCATTCCGAAGTGCTCGCCCCAATACTTGGGCGAGATCTTGACCGGCAGGCCGGTGGCCACGGCGATGTCCATCATGGTCTGGTCCATGCCCTTGGCATGCATGTCGATTTCGACTTTGTGGCCGCAGGTGGCGACACCTTCGAACACAGTCTTCCAGAATTGATAGCTGCCTTCTTCCACGCCGCTTTCGCCGTGCACCCGGAAGGTGACGCCACTGACTGCGGGCAGGGCTTTCAACAGCGCGCGGACGGCATCGCGGCAGTAGGGCCCGTGGGTCTCGGCGTTGAGTCCTTCGATGGTGTAGTTGGGATGGGGGCTGTTGAGCCACTCATAGCCGTGCATCCAGATGCCGAGTTGGAAGTCCATGCCGCGCGCCACCGTCTGCTCGCTGATAAACTTGAGCATTTCCAGGTTGCGGTCGCGTTCGGAGTTGGGGAGTTGGGGGACGCGGACCTTATATCCGGGGACATCGAGGAGGAAGGGGTAAGCGAAGAGGAAGTAGCCGTCGGTGACGTTGCGGAGGAAGTCGTAGCCGATGCCGAAGCTGAGGTTGAAGCGGTTGAAGCGCTGGGCGGCGAGCATGGTAAAGTAACGCGGCCACATTTCGCGGTCGTTGTACCAGGGTTTGTCTTCCACGTCGCTGGTGAAGAGGCGGGTGACGCTGCGGACGACGTTGGCAGGGCGTTCCGCGATTTGGGCTGGGACGGCGAGGGCGGCGGCAGGGTCGGAGGAGTTCTGCACGCGGTCGGCGAGTTCCAGGAGGGCGTAGACCAGACCGCGCGGATCGTGGCCGGCTGCGAGGAGGACGTCGCGTCCGCCGATTTTGGCCGGCCCGAGCGCGAGGGCCTCGGGGACGGATGGCGCGCGCCCCTGTTGATTGCCGGAGGCGACGATGCAGAGGTCAGTGGCGGCCTGTGCAACGCGCTCCACGATGCGGGCCTGAACGCCGCGTGCCGCCAGCGCCCCGGTCAGTTCGCCAGCGGCCCATCGGGATGCCGGAGCGGTCGCGACCGGGTCGGCCGGATCGATCACGATGGTCACGGGGCGCGAGGCGGCGCCCGGGAGACCGGCCGACGCGGTGGCGCCGAGGGCGGTGGTCTGGATGAACTGCCGGCGGTTGAAGCGGGAGGAATCCATATTCAGAACTCGACTCTGAGGTTGAACTGTATCATGCGGCTCAACGCGACCGGCGCGAGGGAATTTTCCCAGGATGACTATATGCGATCCGGCGGGGATGCGCTCTGCCTCCCGGCGCCTGCCCCGCCGCGCCGCGGTCAGAAGAACAGCTTCAGCCCGATCTGCATGGTGCGCTGCACCCAACAGGGACACGGGGCGCGGCGCGGCCCCCCGGGCACTCGGCTTGCGGGAGACTACCACCAGGAGGGCCTGGCGAACGCCGCCCCTCCCGCGACTACCACCGCTGTATACCGAACTTTCAGCGGCAGGTACAGTGCCAGGTCTGGGCTGCCCTCGTAGCGATCATTGGGCTGTTCGACCCACTTGTGGACCATGGCGCCGCGCGAATCAGCCACGCACAGTTGCAGTTCGTCGATCCTGCGGTCAAAGCGGAATTGCGTGTTGCGTATGAAGGGGCGGAAGGCCTTCACCGGCTGTTCAAAGCGGTGCAATCCCTTGCGGTCGAACGTGACCACCCCGTGCCCCAGCCACACGTTGTGCGTGCCCTCGTGGGTCCCCGTGGTGACCCTGGAGATCAGGCTGGTGAGCGTCTTGGAGTCGGGCTTCTCCATCACGTTCACGCGGTAGTGAATTGTGCCGTCGTAGAAATTCACCGGTTCCAGCCAGCTTGCGGGGATATCCGGTGGCACGGCCGTGTACGGATCGTACCAGCCGTCAGGCAGGTCCGCCGGGTAAATGGACATGTCGATCCACACGATCTTGAACCCGTCGTTGTGGTGGTTGATCTGGGGGTCCGGGTAGCTGGTGGCCGGAGGCTTGACCGACGGCCCCGGCGCCGGCTGCTTGGCGGGCGAATTCGGCAGGAACCGCACTTCCAGATCGAGCAGCACGAACTGGGTCCTCTTCGTCAAAGTGTGCTTGCCCCGAGGGGGCCAAACCGCCGGCGGTTCCCGGTCGTCGGCCGCCCGGCTCATGAACGGGGCAGCCACCGAGGCGAGCCCGCCAGCGATTGCCGCACGCCGCGTTGGTCGTCTGAATCTCACCATGTCACTCCTCTATCCGCCACTGTAAGCGCGCGCGACGCAAAGATCTATGAAGATTCGTGCAAACTCTCTGACAATCCCGCCTTTCAGGCAGGCAGCCCGATGGGTAGAAGTGTGGAGGTATTCATCTCAGAACTCGAAATAACCTGATGGGCTGAAATCCGTTCGGCCCAGGCCCGGCCAGGACGCATCCGGACCATGAGCCCGCGCCACACGGGGGCGGCGCGAGCAATCCACGCACGGTTCGCCTCACTCGTTCATGGCAATCTCGTACCAGGGCGAGAACTGGTCGCCGGCTGCCTGAAGGTGTATGCGGAAGCCGCCGCGAAGGCGTGCGATGGAGCGCGCGGGCAGAGGCTGCATGCGCCGGCCCCGCCCGTCGAGCGGGTAGACGGCGATGCGCCGGGCTTCGGTTTTCAGCGTCACGTTGGCTTCCACCCTCTCCATCCATACCGGCCATTGGCCCGACGTCCCGACGGCAGGCGGCGGCAGTGCCCACCAGTCTGGGGACCCTCCGTGGGGCACCATCCCCCCCAGCGGGTGCGGTGGATTGGATCCGGGCTCCGTGTGCCGGACATCGCCGGACGTGGAGAGCAGCAGTCTGCGCGAGCGCCCGAGTGGCTGGCCGTCCAGCGTGGTCAGCAGCAGCGCGACGTTGCCGCGACCGCCAGGCGTCAGTTCCACCGAGAGCGGCCCCGCGGTGGCCCGGCTGGTTCCAGCAAACCCGAATACTCCGGCCACCCCTGGCGCGTGAAGGAGCAAGAGTTTTCGCTCGCGGTCGTACGTCATCTCGCCCGTATCAGAGCGATAGGGGGACTTCACAGCCGGCAGCGCCCGCCACGGCTTCTCGGACAGCGCCACGCGCACCGGATGCACCAACGCCATAGCCGGATCATAGCCGGCAGCGCTTTGCAGGAACGCGGCGACGTTGCCCGTTTCCAGGATTCCGACCCATGCCACCGGGGCTCCGTTGGGTGGGTCGGGGACTCCGCTGCCAGGTTCCGCGATCCGCTTCTCGCGCACAAACCGGAGTTTCATGGCGTCCGAAACTGGGACCTCGACCGGTGCGCGGCCGCCTCTTATGGCCCCGGTTCGAAACAGCCAGGCGGCCTGTCCGAAGTTCACTACCTTCTGGACGTCTGCCAGCAGGTCGAAGCTGGTGGTGTCTCGCGGCGGAGCGTCCCAATTGCGCCCGGCGGAGTAACTGAAGTGAATGAGGCCATCCCAATCCTGAAACGCCGCGAAGGCCGCCAATGCCGGGTCGATCTCCGCGGCATTGGTATTGGGCCACGGCTGATTGTATTCGCCGATCGTATAGGCCCGGCCGGCCGG
>JAPKZC010001032.1:7192-10325 GCA_026394025.1 Candidatus Solibacter sp. | reverse complement strand
ACCGCGCCCGCGCCGGTTTCGCAGTCGCCCGCCGCGCCGCCGCCGCGCTCAACGCCGGGGACGTCGCGCAGTCCAGGAGTTTCGCGGACCAGGCCGAGCGCCAACTGGAAAAACTGGAGAAGTTCCTCAACCTATAGATGTGAGCCTGGCAGACCTGGAACAAGCTCGTGATTGGCTGGCGCAGGCAACCCGCGTGGCGGTGTTGACCGGCGCGGGCATCTCCGCGGAAAGCGGAGTCCCCACCTTTCGCGGGGACGGTGGGCTTTGGAAGGACTACAAGGCCGAGGATCTGGCCACTCCCGAGGCCTTCGTCAAAGATCCGCGCCTGGTGTGGGAGTGGTACGACTGGCGGCGCGAACTGATTTCGAAGGTGCTGCCAAACGCGGCGCACAAGGCGCTCGTGCAACTGGAAATTCAGAAGCGCGAGTATACCTTGATCACGCAGAACGTGGACGGATTGCACGATCGCGCGGGCAGCGGACGCATACTCAAACTGCACGGCGACATCTGGCGCATGCGGTGCACGCTGTGCGGCGCCAACTGGCCGGACCGGCGCGCTCCCCTGCCCAAGATCCCGCCGCACTGCGCTTGCGGGGGGCTGGCGCGTCCCGGCGTAGTCTGGTTCGGCGAACCGCTTCCCGGCGGCATGATGAAGGAAGCTGAGCACGCGGCCGGGGCAGCCGAGGTGTTCCTGGTTGTCGGCACCTCGGCGGTGGTCTATCCGGCGGCCGGCCTGGTGCCGTATGCGAAGCAGGGCGGCGCCAAGGTGATCGAGATCAACACAGACGAGACGCAGTTTACACATCTGGTGGACTGCGCGCTGCGCGGTCCCGCCGGCGAGTTGTTGCCCCAACTGATCTGACTGCCGGCCAATCGCGGCTCCCGCGCAGGCCACCAGCCGCCATTCCTGGTGCCCACTCGTGATAGGATAGGGCCAATTGGAGGGCTGATACATGCCATTTTGTTCCAGACGCAATTTCTTAAAGACCGGACTCGCCGCGGGTGTGCTTGCGGGCGCCGGAAGGCTGCCCTTGCGGGCCGCGCGCGGCACCGCTACGGATTGGGTGACGCTTGGCAAATCCGGCGTTAAGGTTACCCGCCTCGCCTTCGGCACCGGGTCCAATAGCGGCCGGGTCCAGCGCGACCTGGGGCAGGAGGGCTTCACAAGCCTGGTGCGTCACGCCTACGACCGGGGCATTCGCTTCTTCGAGACTGCCGAGAGTTACGGCGACATGCATAGGATGCTGGGCGTGGCGCTGAAGGGCATTCCGCGTGACACCTATCGCTTGATGACCAAGGTGACCACGCGCGAAGGGGTGAATCCCCAGGAAAAGATCGACGAACTGCGCAAGCTGGCGAATACCGACTACTTCGACGTGATGCTGATGCACTTCCTGCACGTGGGCTCGTGGCCGGCGGACACCGTGCGCTGGCAGGACGGGATTCTGGAAGCCAAGGCGAAGAAGGCTGTGGTGGGGCACGGCGCGTCGGTGCACGGGCTGCCGGCGCTGCGCCAGTTCCCGGGAAACAAGTGGCTCGAAATCGCCATGATCCGCATGAACCACAACGGAACCATAATGGACGCGGAAGACTTTAACACCCGCGGACCCGGAAACGTTCCTGAAGTGGTCGCCCATACCAAAAAGGTCCACACCGAAGGCATGGGCGTGATCAGCATGAAGCTGGTCGGCGAAGGCAGGTTCACCAATCGCGAGGACCGGCAGGCGGCGATGAAGTTCGCGTTCAATAATGCGGGTGTCGATAGCGTCACGGTCGGTTTCAAAAACTCGGCGGAGATCGACGAGGCCATCGAGAACTTGAATCTGGCGTTGGCGTAGCCGGCGGCTCGCGCGGGTCACGGTCACGGCGAAAGGCGCCCTTCAGGTAACTCTGTCCAGACGATGGGGTCCACCTCAGATTGAGGTTGTCCGAAAACGTCACGGCCCGGTTCTGGAGCGGCCTCGAAGGCGTCGCCCCGTCGCCATTTGCTAAACTGCCTAGATTACGATGAAGCTTTCGATCCTGATGCCCGTCTACAACGAGCGTACCGTTGTGGAGCGCTGCATCTCACTCGTCCTGACAGCTCCGCTACCGGAAAACATGGAGCGGGAACTGGTCATCGTGGACGATTGTTCCACCGACGGCACGTTCGCCATTCTGCAACGGCTGGCCGCCGCGTTTCCGCAGATTCAGCTCCACCAGCACCCGAACAATCGCGGCAAGGGCGCGGCCGTCCGCACCGCCATCGGGAAGGCCAGCGGCGATTTTTCGCTGATCCAGGACGCCGACCTGGAATACGACCCCGGCGAATATACGCGCCTCCTGCGCCCTCTGTTGGATGGCCATGCCGACGCGGTTTTTGGTTCCCGCTACCTCTCTGGCGATCAATCGCGCGTGCTGCCTTTCTGGCACTCCATGATCAACAAGGGGCTCACCCTGGTTTCCAACATGTTCTGCAATCTCAATCTGACGGACATGGAAACCTGTTATAAGGTTTTCCGTACGGACCTGCTCAAGAGCATCCCCATCCGTTCGGACCGGTTCGGCTTCGAGCCGGAAATCGTGATGAAGAGCGCCAAGCGCAAGTTCCGCATTTACGAAGTGCCCATCAGTTATCACGGACGCACGTATGAAGAGGGCAAGAAGATCGGCTGGAAGGACGGCATCAAGGCCTTTGCCGTGATCTTCAAGTTCTGGCTGATTGACGATCTCTACGCGGCGCCTTACGGCCGCGGCGTGCTCAACAATCTCACCGGGACGCCGCAATACCTGAGCTGGCTGGCACTCAAACTGCGGCCGCACGTGGGCGACGAGGTGCTCGAAATCGGCGCCGGCATAGGTAATTTGACCGGCCGCCTGATGTCGCGCCGCACGCTCTACGTGGCCGCCGAGAAAGACCCGCTGCACCTGCACGCGCTGCGCAACCGGTTCCTGCGCACGCCCAATGTCGCCGTCCAGCGCGTCGATCCCGAGACGCCAGGCGATCTGTCGGGCATGGAGAACTGTTTCGACACGGTGCTGTGCCTCAACGTGCTGGAGCACCTGGATGATGCCGGGCGGGTGCTCGAATCGCTGGCGGCCACCATCCGGCCCGGCGGCTCACTGCTGGTGCTGGTGCCCAACGTCCCGGGCG
>JAPKZC010001032.1:3458-7145 GCA_026394025.1 Candidatus Solibacter sp. | reverse complement strand
GCCACCGTCGGCGCTACAGCGAGGCCACCATCAGCCAACTGCTGGCCGCGCATGGCTTTGCGGTGGAAACCGTCGAGAGCTTCAACAAGGTGGCGCTGCTACCATGGTGGGCCTACGGCAAAATACTCCGCGCGGGGAAAATCAGCAAGCTGGTCCTGAAGATCTTCGATAAGTCGGTCTGGTTCTGGCGGCGGCTGGATATCCTGATGCCGTGGCCCGGACTCTCTCTCGTGGCGGTGGGCCGTAAGGCGACTTCCCTGGGCGCGCCGGCCTCTTCCATAGTCCGCCGCGAGACTACCAGCCAAGCCAACTGACATGCGCCGCGCCGTCTTCTTCGATCGCGACGGCACCCTCATGGAGGACGCTCACTACTGTGGCGACCCGGTGCTGGTCAAGGTGTTTCCCGGCGTGCCCGATGCGCTCCGCCGCCTCAAGGAAGCCGGCTTCGGCGTCTTCATCGTCACTAACCAGAGCGGTATCGGCCGGGGCCTGATCACCGAGGCGCAATACCGCGCCGTGCAGGAAGAGTTTTTGCGCCAGGCGGGCCGCGACTCCATTGACGCCTCGTTCTATTGCCCGGACGCGCCCGGCGCTCCCTCAAATTGCCGTAAACCCGAACCCGGCATGGTGCTGGCGGCGGCCGCCGCGCACGACATCGACCTGGCCGTGTCTTTCTTCGTAGGTGATAAAGCCGCCGATATCGAATGTGGACGGCGGGCGGGTACGCGCACGGTACTCGTGCTGACGGGATACGGAGCCGAACAGCATTGCGACGCCGACCTCACCTGCCGCGACGCAGTGGAGGCCGTGGGGACAATAATGGCCGCCGATGAACGCCGATAAACACGAGGAATCCTTGTGGGCATTTATCTGCGTTCATCGGCGGCGATTGTCTGTTTGATCCACTCCGGAGAGCGGATCTCCTTCTCGCCAAGGTCCAGGCGCCATAAGATGCCAGACTCCCGTTGTTCCGCCATTTCGAAGCCGTGATCGCGGTAGAACTCCTGCGCCGGAGCATTCTTCCGGGTGGCAAAAAACCATCCCTGCAAGACCTTGGCTCCCTGCTGCCGTGCGTCCGCCGCAAGGTGCGCCAGCAGCGCCGTCTCCACGGTCCGCCCGATCACACGGCAACTCAACAGGAAGCTATCGATCTCGCAGGCATCTCCATCGAGTTTCACGATGGCCACCCCGACCAGACCGTTATCGGCGTACTTGTCCTTGACCCGCAGGCTCCAGACGCGGCATGAGGGGCAGGCGGCCATCTCCGCGATCTGCTGCTCCGTGTAGCGCCGCGTGGTCAGGTTGAACTGGTTGGTCTTCTGCGTCAGTTGAGACACCCGCGCCAGGGTCTGGGCGGTCACCGGCGCGATCTCGGCCGTCTGTTCCAGGGCGCGGTAGAAATCCTCCCGGGAGGTCACGCTGCGTCCCAGTTCCACGCGCTCGCGCTGTGCCGCGTAGTATTCGCCGCGCTGGTGGTCTTCCTCGCTGAGGGTGAGACGCTCGAACCAGGGGCAGTCGCGGACCGCTTGCGCGTATCCCATGGGGTCTTCCGGCAGGTGGATCACGATGGCCTCGGGCGCCTGCTCGCGCACTTGCTGCCGTTCCACGGGGCTGTCGTCCAGGAAGGCGATGGTGTCCAGCCCGACATTCAACTCCGCCGCGATCTCCCGCAGGTTCCCCGCCTTGTCGCTCCAATTGATCCGCATGGCGGCGAAATCGCCGGGCTGGAGAACCATCCCGGGATGGCCGGAGAGCGCCTCCATCGCATCGGCCGGATTGTTCTTGCTGCACACCGCCAGCAGGATGCCGCGCCGCTTCAGATCGAGCAAGGCGCGCTGTAGTTCCTGGAAGGCCGCGCCGGGGTATTCCGCGCCCAGACATATGCCGTTGAGCCCGTCTTCGCCAATGACGCCGCCCCAAAGCGTGTGATCCAGGTCCACCGCCACGCACTTGGCCACCTTGCCGGCCAGCGGATGCAGGAAGCGTAGCCACTCGGCGGCGAGGTGCGGCAGGTTGGCGGAGGCTACCGGCAAGCGGACCGTAAGCCACTTGCGGGCATCGCCCCAGCTTTGCCGCCCGTGCCGCGCCACCAGAGCGTCGTAGTCCAGCGTGTAGACCCCGCGATGCTCCCCGGCCAGCGCGCGCAATCCACGGTTGATCCGCTGGATGGCTTCCGCCCGATTGTCCTCGCGCTGGGCGTCCAGTATGCCTGCGCACGGAACGGCGGGTACTTCCAGCGAATGCACAATCAGGGCTGCCTTCGAATACTTCCGGAAACTCCCGATCCACTCGCCAAACCGGCCGAGAACGTCGTCCGCGGCGGACTCTCCCCGCCACAGACCAGGCGCTACGTCCCGCGTGAGCACGGCCAGGACCGCGACATCCGGCTGAAAGCGGTAGAGCGCGCTTGCGGGATCCAGGATTTCCTGTGCGTAAGCGTTGAACTCGCCCAAATGCGTTTCCAGCGCGACGCCGGCAGCATACGCTCCGGCCTTCAAAACGGGCACGACCGGTTCCACCGTGAACGACCGCAGAATGGCCCAGCGCTGCTTCAACAGACCCAGGTGGCCGGCGATGCGGCCGTACCGCGAGACCACAAACCCGGCCAGGGCCGATCCGGGATCCCGTTCCCAGGCCCACGCAAGCATTCTCGCCGCCCCCCGCGGGTCGCCCGCCGCGATGGCCAGATCCACCTCTTGCCGAAATTCCCCGGTCTCCATTTATCTCGATTATGGCAAGTTGCCGCAGTCGAGGATATCGAACGGTTTATCTTTTCGGATAACGGTCGGCAGCAATCCGGCGTAGGTTCTGTGTCGCCTTCCGCCCGGCTCCGCGCATATAATAGACCATTGGTACCGGTACTTATATGTCGAGGATAGGAGAACTTGGAGATTCTGATGCCGGCGCGGCGGCAAGGAGGGGGGATGGGGTGGCGCCATCGGACCGCTCGCGGCGGCGATTCGATCCGATTCAGGCACTACGGAGGTTGCCAGGAGATTCGCCTCCATCCATTTTGAATTCTATAAGTTGCGCCAGTTCGGGACGTCAGACCGTTCGGTCCTTTCAGTACGAAACTGTTACAAAGCGTACAACTAGCCGATAAGCATATAGTGCTTACGGTACTTGGCTTTGGAGGCAGAAGGCCGATTGCCGCGCCGGAACCGGGGATTTCCCGTCTGCTTTGGCGCCATGGCCGATTGGTCCAAGGGTCGAAAGGTCAACGAGATTGAGCACTGTAGGCTTTTGAGGCAATGTCACCAGCATTCGGTGGATCATGTTCCTGAGCTGCATTCACAGCCTTCGGGCCGTGGCCGTGCTTTGCATCGTGGCGGTGCACTGCATCCCTCTCTTTGCGTGGGAGCGCATCGGTTGGCACAATCGGCTGGTTGTGTCGCTGCTGTCGAATGGCTCGATCTTCTTCGTCTTCGTCGCCGGCTTCCTCTTTCAGCATCTGTCCTACAAGTTCGAATATCGACGGTACCTGAAGAGCAGGTTGCAGAACGTCTTGTTGCCCTATGTGCTCGTCTCGCTGCCGATCATCGCGTCCCAGGCACTAAGGCACCGTGGGGTCTTTGATCCCAACTATGTCCACCATTGGCCTACCGTGGCCCAGAACGTCGTCTGGTCGCTTCTGACCGGCACCCAGACCCTGGGCCCATTCTGGTTCATCCCGATGATCGCTCTGTT
>JAPKZC010001032.1:0-3361 GCA_026394025.1 Candidatus Solibacter sp. | reverse complement strand
GCATCGGCCGAGCGACGTCGACCACATCTGGCACGCGTTTGTCTATTACCTGCCGGTCTATTTCTACGGCATGTGGTTCAGTCGCCACCGCGATCGAGTGTTGGCCTGGCACGCTCGCTGGCTGCCGGCACTGTTGATGTTGGCGGCGGGCCTGGCTTGGCTTGAGGTGGGGTACCTACAGCGGGCAGGGGTCATCCGTTCGGCGGCCATGTTCTCCACTGAGAACGGCGGGCTGGATGCCAATGCACTACAGAAAGTTCTACACTGCGGGCTCCTGCTGTCCATTCTGCGGCGACTCGGCGAGCGACTGGACCGCAAGCTGGGCTTTTTGGCCGACAGCAGCCTTGGCATCTACTTTCTTCACCAGTGCTTCATCAATG
This sequence comes from Candidatus Solibacter sp., assembly GCA_026394025.1. Taxonomy (GTDB): domain Bacteria; phylum Acidobacteriota; class Terriglobia; order Bryobacterales; family Bryobacteraceae; genus Solibacter. The sequence goes on along the minus strand of JAPKZC010001032.1, from coordinate 2,981 downwards.
GATATTGCTTCCTCGTGGACTGGCGGCTCTTCCCGATTGTCAGCATGTGGGGCTATGGGCTGCTTGTCGCCGCCGTTGCGGCTGTTGTGGCCCTTTGTGTTTGCTGCCTTTTGCTGGCCAGGCAAGTGCTCGGGCGCTACAGCCGTAACGTCGTCGGTTTCTAGATAGCCCGTGTTGACGACGCCATGCCAACCGGCTTGGCCACAATCCGCCAGGCCGGCAATTTCGCGAGAGGAGGACCATCCATCCGGGCGATAATGGTTCGGGAGATTAGACTGGTCTACGGCGATGACCACCAGACGATCCAAGCTTGTTCCGGACGCCACGCGGAGCCAGGCGTCCGCCAGCCCGGCAGATGCGCCGGCCGCTGTCGCTTGTATCTCGTCTGAACCCTTTCGGGTGCCTGGGAAGTGAAGGCCGTTTTCCTTGTCAGCGTCGCTTTCTGCGCGTACACTGTGTTCCTATATCCCCTTTTGCTCGGTCTTCTGGCGCGCCGGCGTGCGCGCCCGGTGCACAAGGCTGCTTGGCCCGCCACGGTGTCGGTCATCCTGCCGGTCCATAACGGCGAACGCTGGATCGGCGCCAAGCTGGAATCGATCCTGGGTCTGAACTACCCGGCGGAACTGGTGGAGATTCTTGTGGTGTCGGATGGCTCCACGGATGGCACCGAGGACGTGGTTCAGCGGTTTGCCGGCCATTCGAAGCTTCAATACATGGCGGTGCCGCGGCGCGGGAAAGCCGGCGCCTTGAATGTCGCCCTCGCCAGGGCCGGCGGCGAAATCCTGTTCTTCACCGACGTGCGCCAGCAGCTTGAGCCCGACAGCCTCGCCAATCTCGTCGCCTGTTTCGCAGACCCCGAGGTGGGCGTGGCGAGCGGCGAACTCGTCATCCGCGAAGGCGCGCGCCTGGAAGAGGCCAGCGTCGGCCTCTACTGGACCTATGAGAAGTGGATTCGCAGACAACTCAGCCGCCTGGATTCGGTTATGGGGGCCACCGGCTGCATCTACGCCATGCGCCGCCGGCTGGCCTTGCCCCTGCCCGTCGGGACCCTCAATGACGACATGTATCTTCCGCTGGGAGCATTCTTCCAGGGCTACCGCGTGATCTTCGACGAATCCGCCCGCGCAATCGACCATCCTACCCACTTGGCCAGCGAATTCCGCCGCAAGGTCCGCACCCTGGCCGGCGTTTATCAGGTTATCGGACAGTATCCGGCGCTGATGGGACCCGGCAACCGTATGTTTATCCACTTCTTGTCGCACAAGTTGGCCCGGCTCCTGATGCCCTGGGCGATGATCGCTGCCGCCATCGCCTCCCTCAGCACGTCTTCCCGCTGGAGCGCCTGGGCGATCGGCGCTCAGGCGGTCGCCTACGCTCTCGCGCTGATCGACGCCTGGCTGCCGGAGACCTTTCCCCTGAAGCGTCTCACGTCCCCTTTACGCACCTTCACGGTGCTCATGGCAGCCTCGCTTTGCGCGGTCTCGATCCTCTTCGTTCCGGCACGCGTGCTCTGGAAGGAGAGTCGCGTGCGCGCCGAACAGGGGAAGCAGGGCCCGGGACCGGAATCGGGCACGGCGTAGGGTTCGCCCCAGACCCCTGGGTCCCCCTGTGCCAACCGCCGCTGCCTCGGCTGCCTTTGGTTTACTTGACACGCCGGAAACCGACGCGTCAGACTGGCATTGAGGCTTCGGGGCCGGATTGCGTACACAGTGCGAAGGAGCACATTTTGAATTTCGTTCGAGCGCTCGCCGCTCTTGCATCAGTTAGCCCGCTATTCGCACAGTACGGAGGGCCCGCCATCCTGGCGCGTGGTCAGGCGCCGGCCGCGATGGCAGCTTCCCAAATCGATTTCCGGCCCTATGCCACGGTGAGCGGGATCTACGATTCGGGGTTGAACGGCGTGTCGGTGGACGCCAATGGCGCGCCTGTCAACGACGCCAGTCCCGGCGTCTCCGCCGGCGTGGGTGTCAGCGGCTTGCACTCCTGGAAACACACCAAAATCGGGCTGTATTATTCCGGAAGCTTTTCGCACTATTCCAAATCCTTTTACGACGGCGTCACCGCGCAGAATCTGCAACTCAGCATCACCCACCAGTTGAGCCGGCACACGGTGTTGTCCTTCAACAACAACGCCGCCCTCTACGGATCGAATCGCACGGCTCCCAGTCTGCCGCAGACAGTCGAGTTCGACCCTACCACAACGTACGTGCCGACCAACGATTTCTTCGACAACCGCACCCTCTCCTTCAGCTCGCAAGGCAGCATTGCGGTGCAGAGGTCCACGCGGACCTCCGTGAGTGTTGGAGGCGACGGATTCCTGGTAAGGCGCCGCTCCACCGCTCTTTTCGGCGTGACCGGGGCCGGCGCGCATGGCGACATACAATACCGGACGAGCCGCCGCGCCACGGTTGGTGCGATGTACTCGTTCATGCACTATACCTTCAAGGGGATTTACAGCGGCACCGATTCGCATACCGCCGCCGCCACCTATTCCCTGGCTCTGTCCCGCTCCACTCAACTGTCGGGGATCGGCGGCATAACCAGATATGAGAACGTATTCGTGCAGACCGTGGCCATCGACCCGGCGATCGCCGCGCTGATCGGGATATCCTCTGCCCAGCGAGTGTCTTACGAGGCGAAAATCATCCCGAACCTGGCGTTTCGGCTCTCCAAGGTTGTGCCCAGCGGTACGGTCTTCCTCTTCGCTTCGCACGGGCTCAGCCCCGGAAACGGGCTGTTCCTCACCTCGACGTCAACTATCGCCGGCGCCGGGTACAACTATTCGGGTGCGCGCCACTGGGCGGTTTCGACGGGAGCCAGCTACAACAGGTCGCTCTCGGTGGGCAACGTGCTCGGCGAATACAGCAGTTATGCGGCCAACCTGAGTGTCAGCCGTCAGGTGGCACGCGCCACTCACCTCGTTGCCAGCTTCAACGCCCGCAAGTACGCCAGCGGCGATTTCAAGAACTACAACAAGTGGG
>JAPKZC010000798.1:1341-1694 GCA_026394025.1 Candidatus Solibacter sp. | reverse complement strand
GTCTAGCCGCTTCGACCCAGTCGCGCAGGCCGGAGCAACGGCGTGGGGGAGGCATGGCCGGCGGAGGATTGTGAATAACTTTCTGAAAGGATCTTTGGGGGTACCCCTCTATTTGACCGACTCCACCTGTTAGGATGCAGGCATGAAAAATCAGAAACGGACCACGGGACAACGGACTACAGGACCACGGACAGTGCGGGCGCGGCCAGGAGCGGTCGCAATGCCGAACAGCGTCAAGCGGGGGGCGTTTGACCGGATGAAGAGGATTTTCGGGCTGTTGCAGGATGGGAGGTATCCGAATTGCACGAGCGTTGCGACCGAATTCGAGATTTCACTCAAGACGGCAGCCCGGG
>JAPKZC010000798.1:0-1313 GCA_026394025.1 Candidatus Solibacter sp. | reverse complement strand
AGTTCATGCGGGAACGGTGGAACCTGCCGATTGGGTACGATGACCTGCGCTACGGGTTTTGCTTCACCGAGAAGGTGGAGCGGCTGCCGTGGGTGCCGGTGACGGAGGCGGAGTTGTTCGCGGTCTGCATATCGCAAAAGGTCCTGGAGCTGTACCACGGGATGCCGTTCCAGAAGCCGCTGGAGCTGGCGTTCGCCAAGATCACCCGCAGCCTGGATGACCAGGAGCGGTACGTGCTGGAGAACCTCGACCTGGCGTTTTCGTTCCGGCCATTCGCGCCGGAGGACCCGGACTTGCGGGCGCTGGAGTTGCTGACCCGGGCGGTGGCGGAACGGCGGGGGCTGAGGTTCTCGTACCGCAAGCCCGGCACCAAACGATCCGAGGTGAGGAACGTGCATCCGTACCATGTGATGGAGTATGAAGGACGGCTCTAGCCAGCAGAGGCTTGGTTGTCTCCTGGCCAGCCTTTGCTTTCAGTAGTAACATAGTTCCCCACCGCGCAACTGTCTTCATCAGCCTTGTGCGCATCTGCGATTTCTCAATGGCGGCAGCTTGAGAGCAGGCTTCCCTTTCCGCCGCGCCTTCGCTCGACGCCCCCGCGCCGCTTCCGTCGCGGTCACCAGGGTGGAGGGATGCGCGGTCTGTAACCCGGCGCTCCGCGAAGCACTCATGAATGCGCCCGGGGAAAGTAATGCCCTATTGCTTCGGGCGTGTCGCGTGATCCTGCAGCCAACCTATGTCCTTGTTGTTGGCACTGGCAAAGCCAACCTGGCCGTTCCAGATGTTTCCATGCTCGACTATCGGTGGCGTCGTGCGGGGATCCAGCCACTTGTGGAGTTCGGAATGGCCATCCGCAAAGGAAAGCCCGCCGGAGTTGGCGTGATAGGAAGCCGGCATGTCGTACATCTTGTAGGCGCCCGGGCTGGGCGGTGCGTAACCTTCCATGTCCACGCAGAAGTTGGCCCAACTATTCGCATCCTCGCGCTCGTCAATGAACACAAAGATCCTGTCCGGTCCGGGTATGGCGAGCTGGGAATACTTCAGATAGAGGATGTAGGGATCCATCGGCATGATGCTGGTAGTACCGCCGTTTAAGCCGCCCAGCCACACGTTCATGACCATGCTGCGCACCCGAAGCTTGCGCACGCCCCCATCCACCACATACGCCCTGTCCGAGGGGCATCGGAAGATGGCAAAGTTGTTGCCGCAATAAGGCCACATCGGGCTCCGCATGATGTCAACCGCTGGATCCCAATTGGAACGATTGGCCCCGCTGTAATCCATGGTGCCCGAGCACCAGGAGGGAACGTTGA
>JAPKZC010000049.1 GCA_026394025.1 Candidatus Solibacter sp. | reverse complement strand
CCCGGAGAGGCGGTTGAACGCGGGCGGCAGCGCGTCGATGTTCGCCGAGCGGGTGAGCCACACCGCGAAGCCGCCAAAGAACATCATGGTGGTGAGGGTCACGATGAACGGCGGCATCCGCAGGCGCGTCACGGCGAACCCGTTGAGGAACCCGAGCAGCGCGCCCACGAGCAGCATGACGAGTATCGCGGCCGGCGCGGCCGCCGCGCTGCCCGCGAGGTAACCGGTGCGGCCGTTCATCACCAGTGCGCCGGCGACACTGCACAGCGCAATGATGGCGGTGACCGAAAGTGGAGAGATTCCCCGCGGTCGCCATCCCGGGGATCAGCGGTGCGAGAGCCGCGAAGCACGCGGCGGCCAGCAACGCGACCAGGTATCGCGAAGTGATCAGGCCGCGCATGATTACTTACGGATGGCGGCGCCCCACATGCGCGGGGCTTCCTGCCGGAGGTTGCCTTGATGAATGACGAAGCCCGGATCGAGCAACGTCTCCGGGACCGCCTTACCGGCTCTCAGGTCGATGACGGCCTGCACGGTGGCCGCCGTGTCGAAGCCTACGTCCTGAACTCCGGTGGCATCGAGGTAGCCTTCAGTCAGCATGCGGTACGCGGTGGCGTCGCCATCGAAGCCACCGAGGACCACGTGGCCGGGTTCGCCCGCCTTGTGATACCGGCCGCGCGATTTGAGAGCCGAGACAACCGAAGGCAGCAGCAGGTCCGAGGAGACAAAGATCACATCGATGGCAGGGTGCGCCTGGAGCGCGTTGGTGATGCCGGCCAAGGCCTTCTCCTGGTTCCATTCGGTAGGGATGCGGGACACAATCTCGACGCGGCCGGCGTGCGGTTTGAGCGCTTCCTCGAATCCGTCGCGGCGCGCGATCGCGTTCATGTCGCCAAGATCGCCGATCAGGATGGCGGCCTGGTGCTTGCCGGGAATCTTCAGGGCCTGTTCGGCCAGGTAGGCGACTGTATCCTTCGCGATGCTGAAGTTGTCCGCCACCACCGTCACGGAGCGTGCGTCGCTCTTGGCCGGCGGACGGTTGAAGAGCACGATCGGGATGCCGGCGCGATTGGCTTCACGGATCATGGGTACGACGGTCTGGGCGTCTTTAGGCACGACGATGATGCCGTCCACGCGGCGCGTGATGAAGTTGCGGACCTGCTCGAATTGCCGGTTGGCATCACCATCGGCGATGGCCTCCAGCATGAAGAGCTTGCGCTTCTTGAGTTCGGCCGCGATGCCATCCCGGCTGGCTACCCAATACTCGGTTTGCAGCGTCTCGAACGCCACCCCGATGGTGGCTCCGGATGTACCGGCCGTCTTGTCTCCACATCCGGACAAGGTAAGTGCAGCAAGCACAATCCACGCGATGTTATTCCGCACCGTGATGGTAGACCTCCCAGCCCAGGTAGGTTTCGAAGGCTTCGGCGAGAATGGAAGCGGTGCGCGACGCGTTCATGGCGGCGTGGTGTTCGAAGCCGTTCTTGCAGATGTAGCGCATGAGTTTCTTCAGGCCGGGCACTTCCACCACGGCGCGGGATCCGAAGGTGGACAGCGGGTCGTCGGTGAACCTGCCTTCGCCGACGTAGGTGCGCAGGCGGCCGTGACGATCGTCGGTAGAGACGCGGGCATACGTGACGGGACCCGCG
>JAPKZC010000945.1 GCA_026394025.1 Candidatus Solibacter sp. | reverse complement strand
TCTCCTGGTAGCTGACGCCTTCGCGGCGCATATACTCGCTGTACTGGCTGAGCAGATCGCGCACTTCGTCGTTCAGGCGATCTTCCACGGCCAGCTCTTCGGAGATCACTTCGCCGATCTTCTCCGCCACAAGATCCGGGTTCGACGTCTCAATGGTGCCGGGCGTCAAGCTCTTTACGAGTTGTTTGGAGATGTATGAAACAACTTCTCTGGCAAGCAGCATGCTATGTGCGCGAACACGTAGTTTATCACGTATGGGGTATGATCTCAGCTTATGCCTGTGGAAGATGGGGAAGCGAGGGCGGGAATCCGGCGCTGGGTGCCCGCCGGAGCCATGCTGGCCGTCTCCCTCATCAGCTATATCGACCGCAATACGCTGGCCCTGTTGGCGCCCACCATTCTGCGTGAAACTGGTCTCAGCGGGGAGCAGTACGGATTCATTATCTCGGCATTCTCCATTGCCTACATGCTGGCCAATCCGGTGTGGGGGAAGATCCTCGACAGGGCCGGACTGCGCCGCGGGATGACGGTGGCGGTGTCCTGCTGGACGCTGGCCTCGGTAGCGCATGCCTTCGCGGGCGGCCTGTGGAGCTTCGCCGCGGCACGCGCGGCGCTCGGCTTTGGCGAAGGCGCAACGTTTTCCGGTGGGCTGCGCACGGTGGTGCAGACCCTGCCGGAAAATCAACGCGGGCGCGGTCTGGCCGTGGCCTTCAGCGGCGGATCTCTGGGCGCCGTGGTGACGCCGCTCATCGTGACCCCGATCTTTCTATGGTGGGGCTGGCGCGGCGCCTTCTGGTTCACCGGACTGGTGGGCCTCGCATGGCTCGCCTTGTGGGCCGTTGTTTCGAAACGGCCGGAGATCCGGCATGTCCGGCCGTCCGCGGAATCCAGGACCACCGGACCGCGGCCGAGCGACCGGCGCCTGTGGGCGTTCATCTGCGCCTACGCACTGGGCGCGCTGCCCCTGGGGTTTGTGTTGTACAGTGCATCGCTCTATCTGGCGCATCCCCTGGGGCGCTCCCAGTCATTCATCGGAAAAGTGCTCTGGATTCCTCCGGTGGGCTGGGAGATCGGCTACTTCGTCTGGGGTTGGCTGACCGATCGCGGGTTGAGGAAGGGCGGTTCCCGCCGGGCCGGCCTGCGGCGGATGCTGGCCGCGTGCACCCTACTCAGTCTGGCCTTCGCGGCCGCGCCACTCGTGCCGGGGACTTTTCCGGTCCTGCTGCTCATGTTTCTCGCCATGTTTGCAGCCTCCGGATTCATCGTGCTTTCGGTGGCGTATGCGAACAGCGTATACACTTCGGATCACGCGGGCTTCATCGCCGGCGTGGGCGCGGGCTCGTGGAGCGCCGCCGTGGCGGTGGCGATGCCCCTTTTCGGGCGCCTATTCGATGTGCATGCCTACGCGGCGGCATTCTGGGTGGCCGCCGCCATCCCGGTCTGCGGATTTCTGGGATGGCTGGTGCTGAGCCGGGAAAGCGGCACGCGCCAGGTGGCGGGCTGATGACGTTTGTTTCTAGCATCGACCAGGCCGGCCGCCGCGACACGGCGCTTTACT
>JAPKZC010000901.1 GCA_026394025.1 Candidatus Solibacter sp. | reverse complement strand
CAACCCCACGCCTTCCCACCCCACGAACAGCAGTACGTAGTTGTTCGCCAGCACCAGCATCAGCATGAAGAAGACGAACAGATTCAGGTAGCCGAAGAAGCGGTAATAGCCGTTGTCGTGGGCCATGTAGCCGGTGGAGTAGACGTGAATCAGGAAACCGATACCAGTCACCACCAGAATCATCACCGAACTCAGCGGGTCCAGCAGCAAGCCCCACTCCATCTGGAACGAGGCCAGTTGCCCGTTGGACATGTGGAAGGGCAGGCCCGCGATCCAACTGAACTGGATCACTTCGGCCACCTTGTGCGCCCGCCCGGAAAGCTGCCACACCGCGCCCGCCGAGAAGAGGAAGGAGAGCAGGATCATTCCAGGGCAAATGAGATTGATGAGGAACTTCAGCGGCGAGTGCTGGTGATGCCCGTGCTCATGCGAGTGGTCGTGGCCGTGATCATGGTCATGGTCGTGGTCGTGTGTATGGCCATGTGCATGTCCGTGATCGTGTCCGTGCTCGAAAATGGGCTCCACGCCGGGGGCCACCGCAACGCCACTCTTCGGTTGCGGGTCCAGTACCTTGCCGAACAGCAGCATCAGCGCCGCTCCGAAGAGCGGGAACAGGGGAATCAGCCAGATGGTTTCGAGAAAATTCACGTTGTTCCTACCACTTCAGCAAGTCGATTTCATCCGCCTGCACCGTTTCCCTATTGCGGAACAGCGCGATCAGGATGCCCAGCCCCACAGCCGCTTCTGCCACCGCGTCGACAATCACGAAGATGGCGAACACCTGCCCGTTGACATTTTGCAGCGCGTGTGAAAACGCGATCAGGTTGATGTTCACCGCGTTGAGGATCAGCTCGATCGACATCAGAATGATCACGATATTGCGCCGCGTCAGCACGCCCACGGTCCCGATGAGCAGCAGGGCCGCGCTCAGGGCCAGATAATGAACCGTTGTAATCGGGTGCATCGTCAGATCCTCTTCTTCGCCATCACCACCGAACCCACCACGGCAACCAGCAGCAGGACCGAGGCGATTTCAAACGGCAGCAGGTAATCCCCGAACAACGAGTTGGCGATCTGTTCCGTGTTGCCCAATCCGGCCGGCGTTCCCGGAACCAGGGGCGCCGCGAACTGGAACGAGTCCTTGCCGCGGTAAATGAAATAGCCCACCTGGGCTCCCACCGCGCCCACCGCCACTAGGGCGACAAGCCACTGCCGGTTGAACTGCCGCACCTTAGCCGCCTGATCCAGATTCACCAGCATGATGACGAACAGGAACAGCAGCATGATGCCGCCCACGTACAAAATAATCTGCACCGCAAACAGGAACTCCGCCTGTTGCAGCAGGTACAACCCGGCCACGCCGAGCAGGGAGACAATCAGCGAGATCGCCGCATGCATCGCAGAGTGCCGCGTGATGGTCAGAACACCGCCGCCCAGCACCAGCAGCGCAAAAGTGTAGAACAAGATCGTGTCGGTCAGCATTTGTATTGAGTAGGCTTGGGCCCCTCTTCCAGCATCTGCCGGTCCCAGATCTGGCCTTCCCTGGTGTAGGTTGCCATTTCGAAATCCTGCGTCAGTTCGAGCGCGTCCACCGGGCAGGCATCCTCGCACAGGCCGCAGAACATGCAGCGCGACGTGTCATACGTGAAGGTGGTCAGATCCTTGCGCTTGGTGACCTCGTTGCGCTCGCTGGTCACCACGATCAGCGTCTCCGGACAAGCCAGCGCGCACAGATTGCAGGAGATGCACAGGGTCTCGCCGTTATCGGGATTGATGTTGAGCCGCGGGGCTCCGCGATATCGTTCCGCCACCTTCGGGCGCTCCTCGGGATACCGCTCCGTGTAGATGTACTTCGGATGTTGATTCCGAAAAGTCACCCAAAGTCCCTGGAACAGATCGACAAGAAAGATTTTATTCAGTAAACCGCGCATAAATGCCAACCATCCCAACCATCAATCAACGATCGATCTCGCCCAACACAATATCCAGCGTGCCGATTACCGCCACCACATCCGCCACCAGTCCGCCGCGGATCATCCGGTCCAGCGCCTGCAAATTCACGAAGCATGGCGGCCGCACGCGCACGCGATACGGCTGCGTGCTCCCGTCGCTCACCACGTAGTAACCCAACTCGCCCTTGGGCGCTTCAATGGAAACGTAGGCCTCGCCCACCGGGGGCTTGATCACCTTGCCCACCTTGCCCATGATGGGGCCTTCGGGGATGGCTTCCACCGCCTGCTGCATGATGCGCACGGATTGGCGCATCTCTTGCATGCGCACGATGTACCGGTCGTAGGTGTCGCCGTTCTGCCGCGTGGGAATTTCGAAATCGTACTTCTCGTAGCCCGAGTAGGGCTGCGCCTTGCGCAGGTCCCACTTCACGCCGGCGGCGCGCAGCACGGGGCCGGTCACACCGAATTCCTTGCACTCATCGGCGTTCAGAATGCCCACGTCCTTCAAACGCCCAATCCAGATGCGGTTGTTGGTGAGCAGTTCTTCGTACTCATCCACATGGGGCACGAACATGGCGCAGAAATCGCGGATATCCTGCTCGAAGCCGTCGTAGGTCTCGTAGAGCAGGCCACCGATCCGGAAGGCGTGCGTGGTGAGCCGCGCGCCGCAATACTTTTCGAAGATCTTGAGCGCTTCCTCGCGCTCGCGGAGGCAGTAGAACACCGGCGTGATGGCGCCGATATCGAGTGCGTGCGTGCCCAGCCACAGCAGGTGGCTGGCGATGCGATTCAGCTCCGTGAGGATCACGCGGATCGCCTGCGCGCGCGGCGGCGCTTCCACGTTGAGCATTTTCTCCACGGCCAGACAGTAGCCCAGTCCGTTGGAGATGGCCGCCACGTAGTCCATGCGGTCCACGTAGGGGTTGAACTGCGCGTAGGTGCGGTTCTCGGCAATCTTCTCCACGCCGCGATGCAGATAGCCGATGACGCATTCGGTGCCCAGCACCTTCTCACCATCCAGCTTGAGAATGACGCGTAGCACCCCGTGCGTGGAGGGGTGCTGCGGGCCCATGTTGAGAACTAATTCCGTGGAGTCTAGAAAAGTGGAGTCCGGCATACCGAGATCACTGGCCGCTTTCGATTCCCAGGTTTTCCTGCACCCAGCGTTCGTCCTGCTGGAGAATTCCGTGGTCTTTGCGCAGCGGGTAGCCCTGCCACTCGTCGGGCATGACTTCCCGCTCCAGCCAGTCTGCGGTCAGGTGGACGCCCACCGCCGTCTCCGGCTGATACCCGTCGGGGATATGGATTTTGACGCGCACCCGCTCGTTGCGCGAGAAGCTATATAAGATGTAGACCACATCGAAGCGGTCGGCGCGCTTGGGCCAATCCACCGCCGTGATGTCCACAAGGTAGTCGAAATCGGACTCGAGCTTCAAGTATTCCAAAATGGGAATCGCCGAACCAGGCTTGGCCACGATGAAATTCTGCCCGAGGTACGTCGACGTTTCGCCGATGCCTTCGCCGAAACTCTCCTTGAGTTCCCGGGCGAGTTCGCTCTCCCACGGTGTCGCCACCATAATGGCGGGCGGCTTCGGAGGTGGCAGCGCGGGCTTCGGAGGCGCAGGTTTCGGGGCCTCAACGGCTGTTTTTCCCGGTTCTTTCGCGGCCTCGCCCCCGGGGGGGGGAGCCGCCTCGGAGCCCCCAGGCTTTTGCTCGTCAGCCATCTCTGTTCCTTGTGAAGACTCCTACACTTATCATTTGCAGGGGCGGGTGTCAAATTGTGCAACAGGGGTACGGGGCGGCTGACACAGGCTCCCGGCGGGTGGCGGTCTCCCATCGGAAGCCAGATCCACACCGTCAGTCCCGCGGGAAGCGCGAAATGCGCGATGTGCCGAGAGGTGATCGGGGCTGCTGCGGGGATCGACGTAGACGACTTCTTGCGGGCGTAATCTACGGTAACGCCGTTTTACTCGCATGCAAACTCAAAAACCTGGTGATCCTTCCAGAACTTGCGGCCTTCGCCCAAGCTTGAAATCCTGCCGGAAAAACCCAGAAAATCAACACGTAGGGACTACTGCTCGCTACAGGACGCGGCTGGGGCGATAGCCGGGACGGCTGCGGATGCGCCACTTCTTGCCGGGGTCGTTGGTCGGGTCGATGGTGATCTTGCGGAACCCCTCGTTGGGGTTGGCCTTCGGATAGTACGTAACGGTGTAGGAGTTCCCCAGATCTTCGCGGATGTCTTCAAATGCCTCCACCTGTTTCTGCCAGGTCTTGGCGAAATAGGCTTTGCCGCCGGTCCGGGTGGTCATGCGTTTGAAGACGTTGCTGGAGATGGGGTCCTTATTCACTTCGGCGGTAGAGATCACGTAGATCGGAATGCCCTCGTCCTCGGCCACGGCGCGCACGTCGTCCGGTGCCACCATGCTGGCGTTGTCGGGACCGTTGGAGAAGACGATGATCACCTTGCGGCCGGGGACCTTGGCGGCGTCGCGCAGCCCCAGCAGCAGCGCGTTGTAAAGCGCCGTATCGTCGCCCGCGACGCTCTTGCGCAGCCCGGAGATGGCATTAGAGTGGTCGCGCGTCAGCGGGGCGGCGCGCGACATATTGCGGCTGAAGGTGTAGACGGCGACGGAATCGGCGCGGTCGAGGCCGCGGACGAAATCGGCGATGGCGTCCTCGGCGTACACGAAGCCCTTGTACATGAAATTGCTGGTATCGAAGAGCACGAAGACGTTGGTGCCCACGAAGGCGTCGGGCCGATCCATGCCGGGGAGCGCATCCCTGGGGCCTTCCAGCAGTGGGCGGGTGGTGCCGTCTTCACCCACCGCGAGCGGCGCCTTGGCGCCCTCGGCGAAGGTGGCAACCTGCTGGAGAATGCCGTCCTCGAGAATGCGGAAATCGGTGGGTTTCAGCCCGTTGATATAGCGGCCCTTGTTATCGGTCACCTGAAAACTGAGCACCACCATGTCGACTTTGACACGGAAGATGGGGCGCTGTCCGCTATCCTGCGCGCGGATCACGGCGCCGGCCGCGGTCATACCAAGAAATCCTCGTCGCGAAATCGTCATGATCGTTATCCGGATGTATTTTACTATTGGAGAGATGCCTTCTGTTCGGCTGCCAGGGCGCGGGTGCGCGCGCGGACATCGTCTCCCACGAAGCGCAAGGATTTGAGCACGGCGGGCCAGTCTTCCAGGTGCGAGGCAAAAATCTGTTCCACCAGCTTCCGCGTCCACTCGGGAATGCGCACGTTGAGCTGAGTGGGCGCAAAGCTGAGTTCGTCGGCCAGGGCCGCCCAATACAGGCTGTTGGATTCCCAACTCTCCGCCATGATTCGGCTGGAGTAGCCCATGAGGGTGGGGAAGGTCCGCAGGTTCAAAAGCTCGGGTTCGTAGGAGTTCGCCAGGGTCGGTTTGGGCGTGCCGAAGGCGCGCGAGATGGCGGCGTGGTTCGCCTCTTTCGGGGAAGCGTCGGCCAGGCTCCGCAACTCGGCCAGAAGGCAGGAGCTCCGCGGGTCGCGCCCGGCGCCGACCTCGCGAGCGATCAGGTACATCTCCGTTCCCGCACCGCGCCTTGTTCCAGCAACCGCGCCACCTGATGGGTACGGGCCGGCGCGGCGAGCGTGCCGAGGGAGGCGAGCACCTGGGTTCGCAGGTCGCTAGTGAGCGCGGCTTCGGCCAGCAGTTCGCGGCCGTAGCGGAGGTGCAGCCCCACCCAGTGGAGTTGGGCGGCGGTGACGTGCCAGAAGCGCGGGATTTTGGCGCTGAGAATCATCTGCGGAACCAGGTCGCCCCAAATTAGCGCCTGGGTCTGCGTCGGGATCAGAAAGTTCTGTTCCGCTTCGGCCAGGGCGTAGGGCAGCGAGGAAAGCGAGCCCACAAGGCGTCCGCCCCCGTTGGAGGGCCAGCCGGTGCCGTAGAGTTCGGTGGGGCGCCAGGTGTGATCGGTACCCTGCATGCCGATGAAATCGTGGCTGCGCACGAAGACCGGGTTGGTGTAGAGAATCTGCGCTCCCGGCGGGGCGTAGTGCGCGTAGTTGAAGGAGAGCAGGGTATCGCGCAACAGGGGCGCCAGCAGGGCGCGCGTGTCCTTCACCTTTTCGGGATCGCCGGCGGCCTTTTCAATGGAGGCCCGGAGATTGAGCTTACGCTCCGACTCCAGGTGGCGATCGGTCCAATAACCGAAGCCCATGGCGTTCTTCTCAGTGGAGGAGAGCGAGGCGCGAGGCAACTGGATTTCGCTGATTCGGCTGGCCAGCTTGTTGACCAGCTTGGGGTCGAGTTTTTCTCCCTTGGCCACGCCCTCGATGTGATCGGCGAGTTGAAACAGGGTATCCAGCGAGACGATACGCTGCGCTTCGAGGATGCGCATCAGATCCTGCACCATCTGGTCGTGGGTTTCGGAATCGGCGGGATTGCCGGCGAGAAGGTCCAGCATCTTGCCGTGAGGGTCGCCGATAGGCGCGGTGACGCCGAGCAACAACTTCACGCCGTTGCGGCCCGCATCGAACAGTTCGCGATTGCCACGCACCTGGGCGAAGCCGCCAACGACGCCGGAGAACACGGTATCAGCCTGCGCGTCGGGAATGCTCTGCTGCCGTACCAGGATTTGCCACAAGCCCACCAGCGCCTGGAAGCTGCCGGCCAGGTCAGAGTGCAACGGCGGGTCCTTCACCTTACTTATAGCCGCCATCTGATCCAGGAACAAAACGATGGATTTTTCCGAGATGCTGCGCGATTCGCTGAACAGCGGAAACTGGCTGCCGTAGTTGTGGTATTCGCGCGCCAGGCGATCCACGGTGGGCGCGCTGAGCGGCGTGGCACGGTTGCGATCGATATCGCTGATCGCCATGAAGATCTTCAGCGGCTCATTCTCCACCGCCTTGCGGGAGAGCGCGAAGAGCGCCTCCAGCACGTCGTCCGGTTCTTTCCAGGTGGTGGCCAGTTTGGTGAGCTTGCTGTCGTACTTGCCCTGAGGATGATTTAAGAAGAGGTTGCGCCAGACATCCAGGCTGCCGGGAATGTGGGGCTTGCCGTTGGAGCCCACGCGCAAACGCGTGGTGAACAGCATCATGTCGGTGTTGGCGCGGAATACCGGCCGCGCCGGACCGGGACTGGTGATGCGGCCGCGGACGGCTGTGTAGAAACGTTTCATGCGCACCGGGTCGGTGAGGTAATCCTTCACCGGACCTTGTATGCGAGCCAGTGCATCGAACAGGCTGGCGAGCCATCCATCGTCTTTGGCCATCACCTTGTCAAAGAAAGCGGCGCCCTGATCGGGAGGGGCGCCGGCGAGGTCGGCCCACACGGCAGCGGAGCGCTGCCCACCCGGCACAACGGCCTTGCCGTCGCGGATTTCGAACATGCCGCCAAAGAAATCCAGCACGTGCGAGTAGGCTTTCAGGCGAGTCAGGCTGGCCACCTTGCGCATCGCCTCGGCGGTGTCCGTGTCCAGCTTGGTAAAGCCCAGATAGAGGCGGCAGACCGAGGGGTCGGAGATGAAGTTCTCGATGAAATTGGCGGCATCCTTATCCTTATCTTTGGGACCGCTCCAATACTCGGGACCGAACATCACCGGGATGGCCGTGGCGTGGAAATCGTAAGCGAAGGGGCGATTGGTGCGCAGCGCCTGTTCCAGGTCGTTCAGCGGAAACCCTGAGTCGGTGGTAATGAAGGCGCGTGGCGCGTTGACGGTTTCGAGGACGACTTCGCTGCCGCAGCCGCCGCGCATGCGGAAACCGAGGATGCGGAGCAGTTCCCCGGCGGCGGGCGATTCGCAGGTGTCGATCTTAATGGTGCGTGTCTCGCCGGACAGCTTTTCCAGTTCGCGCGCCTGCGAGAGGTAGCGGTGGACCAGCTTGAGGTACTCGGTCTGTTCCAGCGATTCGTTGTTGTGCGACGCCTGATAGCCGTTGGTCACCACGTTGCGCGCCAGTGCGGGCAGGACGTCGAAGGGGTCGGCATCGGGAGACAGGGCGGCCATGCGGGCAAAGGAGCGTAGTGGACCGGGGATATTGGCGGTGCCTGTGTTGGCCGGAGATTTCGTCGCGGGCAGGGCGCCCAGGGAGACGGCGGGGCCGCCGGCCGCACGGTAGGCATCCAGGCTGGTGTTGGCGGCATTGCGGTCGCCGGCCAGAAGATCGAGCAGCGCCAGGCGGCGGGCCACGGTGGCGGCACGCGCGGAATCGCCGCCGTTACGCAGGGCGACCAGCAGTTTGGCGTAGGCCTCGCGCGCTGCGGGGTCGCCGTAGCGGTCCAGGAACTCCGCGTACGCGGTCCATGCGGCCACGCCGTTGGGATTGGCCTGGGCAGCGCGGGCGAGCGCGGCGCGCGCGCCGATGGCATCGCCGGACGCCTCCATTTTTTGGATCTGATCGAGGCTCTGTTCTCCGAGGATCGGCGAGCAAGTGGACGCTAATATGACAATTGCGTAAAACAGGGACACCTTCATTGAGGCCCTCCGTTACTGGTCAATCACTGTACCACGTCGGAACGGTTGTCTTGTGAGTCTAAATCAAGCAAAACACGCAACGCAACCATCAGCTTGTAAACAGCGGCACAAAGTCCGTATTGCGTCTATTGGGGAGCTTACCCCCGCTGCGCTGCCGCCGCAACTGGAGTTTCACACCGATGTCGCATCCTTTTCTTATTCCGGTTGAGGCGGAAGGCGAGCTTATGGCGTCTAATAGAGAGATGAAGTTCTTGCTTGCCACTCTACTTGTGCCCACCTTGTGTGTGGGCGCCATCTGGCCGGGGAATATCGGGGCCTGGAAGCGTGCCGCCACCATGCAGGCTACTCTCTTTGACCGCCCAATCTGGGACGAGTACGGGCTGAAGGAGTCCGAAGCGGCACGTTATGAGAACGGCGGCGGGAACTTCACTGTGACCGGCTACCGGCTGCAGGAGACCACCGGCGCCATGGCGGCGTTCGACTGGCAGCGTCCGGCGAAATCCACCGTTTCGCGGCTGGCGCCGATGGCTGCCGAAACGGGGGATGGGCTGCTGGTGGTGCACGGCAACTACTTGCTTTCGTTCAACGGGCACAAGCCGGAGGCGGCGGAACTGGGTGCGCTATTCGAAGGCCTGCGCAACGTGGATACTACCGTACTGCCGACACTGCCGGCCAATCTGCCTGCGCAAGACCGTGTGGCCAACAGCGAGCGCTACATTATCGGCCCCGCCAGCCTGGCTAAGTTCATTCCCGGGATACCGCCGTCGGTGGCCGCCTTCCACTACGGCGCCGAAGCTCAGATGGGGGTATTTCATAGTCCAAAAGGAGAAATGGGACTGGTGATTTTTAGTTACCCGACGCCACAGATCGCCATGCAGAAGGAAGCCGACTTCAGGGGAATACCCGGTGGCAATATTGTCAAGCGCAGCGGCCCCCTCGTGGCGGTGGTGCTAACACCCCCAGATTTAGACGCAGCCGAGCGGTTGCTCGCGCAGGTGAAATACCGGGCTTTGGTGACCCTCGATCAGTGGGTCCCCAGCCGCAAAGACAACATCGGTAACCTGGTGATAAACGCTTTCGTTCTCATTGGGATACTGCTCGGATTCATGGTTGCGTCGGGGTTGGCATTCGGCGGCCTAATGGCGCTGCGCCGGCGCGGAAATCGGGGCGAAGAGGCTGACGCGCTCACCACGCTGAATCTCGGAAGGCCATGGGTCTGATCAGTAAACAATTTATTTTGTGTATATTAGAGCGATTTCCTCAGGCAAAAAATGGACCTTTTGACCTTTTTCGCGCCGATTGTGGAAAAATCCCCGTCGCCGCAAGTTGGCTCATAAGAGCAGGTTACGGCAAAAAAAAGAGCGGCTGGTTTTTCGCTTGACTGGAGAGCCGGAAGGAAATAAGATCCAACTACAAAGTTTTGGCGGTTGCGATTCCGTCGAGACTGATTCTCCCATCGAACATCACCCTGGTAGAACAGGGGATAAAATGCTCACCCTTCGGGGTGAGCATTTCTAATTTCTGGAACACTCCGGTTCAGGCAGGTGCTGGTGGCGGGTTTTCGGGCTTCGGAACCACGCTAGAATTCATTCATGCAGACACCCAAGCCGCCGCGACCGGCTCCAGAACTCACCTGGCGCGCGCGCCTGGCGTCGCTTCGGAATGTCCGGCCGCTATTGAGGATGGTGTGGGAGACGAGTCCGCCGCTGGTAATGGCGACCACGGTTTTCCGCCTCTTCCGGGCGCTCTTGCCGCTCGCCATGCTTTGGGTCTCCAAGCTCATCATTGATGGCGTGGTGGCCTGGAATACGCGCGGCAGGGGCAATCTGAACGGCATCTGGAAGCTGGTGGCGCTGGAATTGGCGCTGGCAATTGCGAGTGATGTTCTGGGACGTGCGAACACCCTCTGCGACAGTCTGCTGGGCGACCGCTTCACCAACAGGGTCAGCGTGCTCCTGATGGAGCACGCCTCCCGGCTCGATCTGGCGTCGTTTGAAGACCCGGTGTTTTATGACAAGCTGGATCGCGCCCGGCGCCAGACCACCGGCCGCATGGGCCTCCTGGCGGCGCTTTTGAACATTGGTCAGGACATGGTGACCCTGGCATCGCTCTCCACGGGGCTGATCCTGTTTTCGCCGTGGCTGATGGTGCTGCTGGCGGCGGCGGTGATCCCCTCTTTCCTCGGAGAGACCCACTTCACCAGCCTGGCGTATTCGGTCCTGTACCGCCGCACGCCGGAGCGCCGCAAGCTGGACTACCTGCGGCTGCTCGGCGCCAGCGCACAGAGCGCCAAGGAGGTGAAGATCTTCGGACTGGGTAAATATTTATCTAAACATTATGATGAAGTATCTGCGGAAATATTCAAGGAAAATAAGGCTATTGCAATGCGGCGAGCACTTATGGGTTCGGCCTTGAGTGTGGTATCGACCGGAGGGTACTACGGGGCCTATGCGGTGGTGCTGGCGCGAACCCTGGCGGGCGCGGTTTCCATCGGCAGCTTCACCTTTCTGACGGGGGCGTTCAATCGCTCGCGAGCCTACATCGAGAAGATTCTCTCCGGGTTCAACGATATTTCAGAGCAGGCGGTTTTCCTAAAAGACCTCTTCGAGTTTTTCGCGATGCAGCCCACCATCGGTGCGGCGCCGAATGCACTGCCCCGCGCCGCGGCCGATCCGGCAAGGATTCGAATTCCGCAACGTGGCATTCGCCTATGCAGGCAGCAGTCGCATGGTAGTCCAAAACATTAATTTTCATCTGCATCCCAATGAAAAATTAGCATTAATTGGTGAGAATGGAGCCGGAAAAACCACTCTTGTCAAGCTCCTGGCAAGGCTCTACGACCCCACCGAAGGGCAGATTCTGCTGGACGGAACGGACCTGCGCGAGTATGACGTGGAGGATTTGCGCCGCGAGATCGGCGTGATCTTCCAAGATTACATGCGTTATGACCTGCTTGTTCGTGAGAACATTGGATTTGGCAAGGTGGAGTCCCTTGGCGACCGGCACCGGGTCGAATCCGCGGCGGTGAAGAGCCTGGCAAAAAGTGTGATTGACCGTCTGCCGAATGGGTACGATCAGATGGTGGGCAGACGTTTCGAGGGTGGCGTGGATCTTTCCGGCGGTGAATGGCAGAAGTTCGCCTTGGCGCGAGCTTACATGCGCGACGCCCAACTGCTGATTCTGGACGAGCCCACCGCTACGCTGGACGCGCGCGCCGAGTACGAGGTGTTCCAGCGGTTCGCTGAATTGACACGGGAGCGCATGGCGGTACTGATTTCCCACAGGTTTTCCACCGTCCGCATGGCAGACCGGATCCTGGTGCTGGCGGACGGATCGATACGAGAGCAAGGAACGCACGAGCAACTGCTGAGCCTGGGCGGGCGCTATGCTGAATTATTCGAGCTACAGGCCGCTGGTTATCGCTGAAAGTGAAGACTGAATGAGTGATTTGAAGACTGATTTGAAGTTGCAGGTAGTAGCCCTGGGCGGGCTGGGCGAGTTCGGCATGAACATGACCGCCATCCGCTATGGCGAGGATATCATCGTAGTCGATTGCGGGATGATGTTCCCCGACGCCGAGTTGCTCGGCGTCGATCTGGTGATGCCCGACCTGACTTTCCTCAAGGAGAACCAGGCGCAGGTGCGCGCCGTAATTCTGACCCACGGGCACGAGGACCACATCGGAGCCGTGCCCTACTTCCTCTCGCAGATTGACGTGCCCGTCTACGGTACGGCATTCACTCTGGCGCTGGTGGAACGGCGCCTCGAAGAGTACGATCTGGAGCAAGAGCCGCGGCTGATCAAGGTCAAGCCGAAGCAGGCCATCGGCATCGGTCCGTTCAAGATCGAGTTTATTCACGTCACGCACTCCATTGTGAGCGCGGTGGCTTTGGCCATCACCACACCGCTGGGCGTGATCATCCACACCGGCGATTTCAAGGTGGACCCCAC
>JAPKZC010001080.1 GCA_026394025.1 Candidatus Solibacter sp. | reverse complement strand
TCGTCGTCGGGGTCGGGCACGCTGTAAAGACGTCGGCCGATTACGAACTCGTGGAGATGGTAGTCCTCCCATTCCATGACGATCTGCAATATGGTGTGCAGTTGGGCCAGAGTAGTGTCTTCCCACACCTGAATGCGCCGCCAGATAGGCGGCTGAATGTCTCGCAACGTCACCTTTAGTTGATACAGGGCTCGAGTTTTCGCCACGATTACATCTTACCCATCGCCAGAATGCGGCGGACGGAAGTTCGTCCGATGTTCAGCCGGCGGGCGATCTCCGATTTGGTGACGCCCGCCAGATGTAGTTCCCGGATCTCAGTGGCCTGCCGTGCCGCTGTTTCCGGCCGGCCCAGGCGCTTGCCGTTCTGACGGGCGTGGGCAAGGCCAGCCCGAGTTCGTTCCCGCAGAATCTCCCTTTCAAACTCGGCGAATATGGCCAATAGGCCGGCCATCGCTCGCCCAGCGGGCGTAGTCAGGTCCAGCGCCTCGGTCAGCGACACGAATCCCACTCCAAGATGCTCCAGTTCCTGAAGGGTGGCCAGTAGATCCGTAACCGACCGGCCCCAGCGATCCAGCCGCCATACCAGTACTACATCGATCTCTCGGCGGCGGGCGGCCTCCAGAAGTTTCTCCCGCGCCTCTCGCTTCACCGCGCCGGAGCCAACTTCACGGATTTGCACGGCGATCGTCCAGCCCCGCCGAGCGGCATACTCCCGCAGAGCGCGACTCTGCATGGGCAGCGTCTGCTGATCGTTAGTGGAAACGCGGGCGTAGAGGCCCGCTCGGAACATTTTCGCCGACTTCCGTGACTGGCCAAAAACGTTGTCGGATTTTGCCTTTGGAAAGGCCCGTTTGGCGGCCATTTCAGAGTGTCACCCAACCTTGGCCGCAGTCGATCCTTTTCGGCCATGCAGGATTCAGCATACCCTATGCCACATCCAAGAGGGCGCCGGTCTGCGCCAGCGTCTCGCGGTAGTTCCAGGGCATCCACTCCGACGGTGTTTGCTTCAGCTCCCCGTGGTAGTCGAACGGATTGACGTGGTTGAGTTCGCAGGTGTGAATCAAGCTCATGAACAGGTCTCCCATCTGTGCTCCATTTCGGTTCCTGTAAAACAGCGAGTTCTTGCGATGCAGGATCGATTTCTTCAATGCCCGCTCTACCAGGTTATTGTCCAGCGGTGCTCCCGGTTCCCGCAGAAACAACGTGAGTTTCTCCCAGTGATTGAGCAGATAGGAGATCGCCTTGCCCAGACCAGAGTTCGGCTCTACTTTCCTTTCCGCGAACTGTGCGCCACACCAGGCCTTCAGCGTTTCCATGACTGGCCCGCTATGCTCCTGATGGAAGTGGAGACGCTGTTCGGGAGACAGGCACTGCGCCCGCGCCTGATCGTCATACCCGTAGGCCTCGCCCAGAGTTTCCAGTACGAACCGGCACTCGTCGGGAAAACTCGGCGTCACCTCCACGAAGTTCCGCCGACCGTGCGCCAGGCAGTTGGCCATCAGTGTGGCGAACACGCCGGCCGCCTTTGGCGCATTCCTCGATAGGGCGTCGCACATCTGAATCGGTGGTGGCAGGTCGGTAGGCCGCTGCTTCATCATCTCGGCCAGGTTCTCGCCGGCGTGTGTGCACCCGGTGAAAAACAGCGGGATCCGCCGCCCCTGGAAGACCCATACAACCCCGCTGGTGAATACTCCGGTTCGCTCCGGGGAGATGTCCACATCCCGGTCCAGCGACAGCACGCGCATGGACGTATCGTCGTTGTGCACCACTTCCCCTTGCGCCGCCTGGCGCTTCAGTTCTTGCAGCGCGGGTTGGAGGATGACTGCGGTTTCCGCTACGATCTCACACTGCGTGGCCACCGGCAGCGGGATGCCCAGGCTCTTTTCCAGGCCTTGCAGTCTGTACCACGGAACTCCGCTCCCATACCGCAGCAGGGCGATCATGCTCGCCGCCGTCTCATCGTACTTCTTTTCGCCCACACCTTCCGGCGGCGCCGCCGTAAATACATCCCCGCACAGGTTGCACCGCAACTTCTCCAACTCATATACGGTCGCGGCGATGGGCGCCTGCCCTTTGATCCGCACCAGCACGCCCGGGTCACGCTGCGGATATACTTTGCCGCGGCATCGAGCATCCGGACACGGATCGCCGCCTTCTAATGATGCGTGCGGCACTGCAACCTTACGCGCCCCGCGATACGCGGCCGCGCCATTGCGCCCATGCCCGGCAGCAGTCACACGCTGGGAGGCATGTGAGACGACTGGCGGCTTGCTGTCGCCACTGTCGATGCCGGCCTGCTTGAGCACTTTACTGGTTTTCTCCGTGCTCGAGTGACACAGCAATCGGCGCAAGGACGCCAACGTCGCCTCCTGATTCTGTAGTAACTCGGTCACATAGCCCAGAGTGCGGATCGCGGCTTGTAACTTTTGGTAGCCGGCTTCACCCAGCGTTGCCCGCGCCCCTTCCAACAAGGCTTCTAACTCTTCACAGGAGACATCGATTCGGGGAGCGCCCTCCGGTCCCATCGGCTTCACCACTTATCCTCCTTGCAGTAACTCATGAAACCGGCGATGCAGTGGAAGTGCGAGCACCTCTTTGATCGACCGGTTCGGCCGATGTGTCTGATCGTCTTTGCCGCGCCCCGTGGTTCGCCCCAGTACCACCCAGTTCGCCGCCCGATAGCAGGTCCCGCGGAATCGTTCCGGATCGATGAAGGTTTCCAGAAAATAGATCGGGTGCCCGTAGATGCGCTCCCAATCCTGCGAGATCTGGCGGGCCATGCGGCCGAGGATATGCGACGCCAGGTGCGGGATGGTGACCCACGGCAGAATTAGAAAGCGCGTGTTGTATGCGAGGAATCGGATGTTGCGCCGTCTTGCCTCGCCGTTCCAGCCGATGAAGCGGTCCCGGCTAGCCAGGTGCCGCGGCGCCGAGCTCCACGCCAGATAGGCGACCGGCCGCTCCTGCGCCCACACCGTCACCAGTTCCGCGTGGAAGGCCAGGAACTTCTTCAAGGGTCCGCTGAATCGCGATATCGCGAATCCACAAGTGGAGTATACGCCGATCCCCGCCAACTGGTACGCGGTTGACTTCGACGATAGCTCCTGGAGCGCCGCCACGGAGTACACAGCCGCGCGCGTGGCGCCCGACGGGGACTACGCGAGCTATGATTTTTCGGGCGCAAAGTTCATCTGGACGGACGATCTCGACTTGGATAACACGGTAATCTTTCGTTACACGGCGGCCAAGCCGCCCAATTACACCAAGACCTGGAATGCCGACGGGGATCTCGATATCACCAACATCGTTAATGAGGCCAAGCTTGCGGCGGTGCCGAGTCCGAGTCTCTTCCAGGTGAATCGCGACGGGCTCGCCACCGGGTACCTGACCCGGGTTCGCGGCACGCAGCAGTTTACCGAACAGTTCGCCCAGTCGAGCGGAGGCGCCACTACGGCCATCCCCATCGACCTTGGTCCGGCAGGCGACCAGGTGTATCTGGTTCTGTACGGCGGCAATCTGGGCACAGTGGTGTCCGCGACCGCTACCATCGGCGGCGTATCCGCCCAGGTCGCCTACGCCGGCAATCTGACCCCGGCCAACGGGGTCGCGCAGTTCAACATCGCGATTCCGCGTTCGCTCGCGGGAAGAGGCAGCGTGGACGTTGTTCTTACGATCAACGGAAAGGCTGCCAACACGGTGAGCGTGAGCATCAAGTAGTCAAGATGGAAATCGAAAAGACACCATGCGAACCCCAGGCAATTTCAACGTGGTAATTTGTTGCCGCGCGATGCTGGCGATCACGTTGCTGGCGCGGGCCTCCGCGCAGTCCCCGGTCAAGCCAGTGGTGGACGCTGTGGCGACGGCGAGCGGCTTCGGCGCCTTCAACGGCGTGGCCGCTCCCGGCTCCTACGTCGAGGTCTACGGATCGAACCTCGCGGGCACGACCAGAGGGTGGGCTGCCGGCGACTTCAAGGGAAACGCCGCCCCCACCGCCCTCGACGGAGTGACGGTCACCGTCAATGGAACAGCCGCCTACATAAACTACGTCAGCCCCCGGCAAGTCAATATCCAGATTCCCGGCAACATTCCCACCGGCGGGTTCGTGCCGGTGGTGGTGAGCTATCAGGGGCAGTCCAGCAACGCCGCGGTGCTCACCATCAACGCGCAGGAACCCGGAATGCTTGCACCTGCCGGTTTCCAGGTTGGCGGCAGGCAATATGTGGTAGCCATTTACGGCTCTAGCGGCGCATTCGTTTCCAACGGCAGCATTCCCGGCGTGCCTGCCGCGCCGGCCGTTGCCGGCGAGATCTTGACCTTCTACGGGACCGGCTTCGGCCCCGTGCGGCAGACCACCGTCGCGGGGCAAATCGCAGGCGGTCAGACAGCGCTTGCCAGCCCAATGACGATGACGATCGGGAGCGCCCCTGCCACGATTCAATACGCGGGACTCGTGCCCGGCCTGGTGGGCGTGTACCAGTTCAATGCTGTCGTGCCCGCGAATCTGCCCGCCGGAGATGTGCTGCTACAGATCACACTGAACGGCACCGTGGCAGCTCGACAAACGCTCTATCTTTCGACGGGATCCCCTTCCAGCGAGCCCTTCACTCTAACGAGCACGGCGGGGGTGAACGGCGGGATGCTGCCGGCGGAATACACCTGCGACGGTACCGGCGCCACGCCTCCCCTCTCGTGGGCCAACCCGCCCGCTGGAACGAAGGAATTTGCGGTCATGATGACGACGCTGCCGGGCGACGGCACGACGAAGTGGAATTGGGTTCTCTACGGCGTTCCGGTGACGGCCACGAGCCTCGCCAAGGACAGTTTCCTGGTCGGCACACAGGGAGTAGGGAGCGATGGACCAGGGCAAGTCTACAACCCACCCTGCTCGCAGGGGCCGGGCGCCAAACTTTACACCTTCAGGGCGTATGCGCTGTCGGCCTCTCCGAAGATCACGGTGCCGGCCGGCCAGGTGACCGGCCAGATGATCACCGACGCGATATCATCCATCACGCTCGGTTCCGCATCTCTGAATCTGAATGCCACCCGCAGCGCGACGCCAACCGGATCGAGCACCAACTGTCTGAACATCCGCAATTCCACGCGGGCGTCAAAATCGGGAACGGCATCCGTCAGTTGCGACGGCGACTACGCCTATGTAGGCTCGAACGGAATCACCACACAGCCCATGATGAACGGGATCACGTCCACCAATTTGCAGGTGCCGATTCCGGTGAACTTCAACGGGTCACACGCCTGGAAGATTCCGATCAACCCCGTCATCGCAGCCTCGCCGACCAGTGTGGTGGACGGTCCGCTCGGGGTAGCCATCAACGGGGTGCCGATCTTCAATCCCTGTACCCAAGGCGGTTGCATCACCGGCGGCGATACCAAGGCGCTGGGCCAGTTGGATACCTGCAACGGCCACGCCGGGCGGGCGGACGATTATCACTACCACGCCGCGCCGAACTGCATGATGGCGGACCAGGCAGCCAATTACTGGGATACGCATCCGCTGGGTTGGGCACTGGACGGCTTCGCCATCTTTGGCTACCGGGACGCGGATGGCACCACCGCCACCCGCGACAGTATTTGCGGTGGCAACACCAAAGCAGTTCCGAATGCGCCATCCGGCTACGCCTATCACGTGACGGACTCGCCGCCGTACGTAACGTCGTGCCTGATCGGCGTTCCCAGCCCGGACCTGGCGAACCAGGGGAGCAAGTACAAGCCGCTGCGCCAACCGCCGGTGACGCCGTTCAACGTGACGGGCATGACACTCACTACCGACGTCACGGATGGTTATCAGGTGCTGCAATTTACGTCGGCGATTCCGTTCCGGACCAACGAGATCGGTACCGACAGTTATGCCAATGCTGCCGGCACCTATAAGATCCGCTACAAACAGGTGACGGGCGCCGAGTTGGATGCCCAGTTGGCACAGCGGCCGAATGCCGGTGCGACAGCCTGCTGGAACTTTCAGTTTGTGAACAGCGCCGCATTGAAGAACATAGCCCTGACGCTGCTCCTGGTGTCGTGCGCCGCGGGTCACGAATTGCAGGACAACCGTGCCAGCCTCGTGCTGCGTGACCGGTCGCACCTTTCAGTGACGCTTTATCTTTCGTATCCGGAAGCCCTGCACCTGGCGCTGGCGCCCGAGCGGCAGTTCCTGGCATTCTTACTGGTCTATTCGGAGATGAAGACGGAGGAACTGCAGAAGGAGTTGCTGCGGGCGCAGGCGCGTTTTCAGTCCAGCACGCACTTGTACCTGCCGGACCAGGAGGCATCCCTGGTCAACTGGGTCTGGCCGGATGCGAAGGCCGTGCAGGCCATGCTGCAGCGGCGCGTGATGCAGGCGATGGTGGACCCGGACGCCCATGCGCACGAGGCGCCAGTGGAAGTGCACGCCGAGGTGAATGCGGCGCAGCAGATCCTGTCGGTGCGCGTGCAATTTCCGCAAGAGTGGCAGAAGGTACTGGTGGTGTGGTTCCGGCCCAGCCAGCAGTGGGTGGAGGGCAAGACGGCGTCGCCGGCGATGAAGTTTTGATCCAAATTGTAAAGGACGAGTAAAAACCCTGAATATCTGCGCTGCGTGGCGTCATAGTGGGTGAGAGGATGAGGCAACTTCTGATTTCCGCACTACCGGGCCGGAACCGCCTGAAAAGAAGTTCGTCGCTTTTCACTCATACTTTCTCGCCAGTGTCCGACAAGGCACTTGAAGTGTGTCACGGGTCGGCGAGCATAGGCAATCCACGCTACTGCCGCGGATGCACGCTCACCTGAGCCCCGACCATTCCCAAGGAGAATTCAAATGAGTAGAGTCTATGCGAGGCGGAGCTATGCCGTCGGTGCAGCCCGCCTCGCCCCCATGATCCTGGTATGGGGAGCGTACATCCTGCCGTGTCCCTACGCGGCGGTGCAAACGCCGCCGCAGGGCTCTTTCACGTTGGCCGAGACGATTTCGGATGGCGCACAGCGCACGACCCTGGCCTTCGACGGCCTCGCCGTGATGACGGGCAATCTGGATTCGCAGTCCTTCTTCCCTCCCGGCAAGGTTGCCGACTATACCGGCTTTCAATACTTACGCGACAACGACCCCGACAATATGGGTCACAATACCAGTTTCCTGACGCGCATCGCCAACAACGTCATCTATGTGTTGACCGACAGTCAGATAACCCAATTGAAGACGCCGGCCGCGGCCCAGTTCGACCAGGTCAATCTCTATGGGTACAAGCGATACCCGTTCCCTGCCCGGAACGGGGCCGGGTGCGGGCGGCAGGACTCCACGACGACGGCGGAGGCGGCCAGCCACACCGGCGGCAAGCGCGGCAAAGGCGGAGATCTCCTATACCGCTGGGGCAACCCGCAGATGTACAGCACCGGTACTGCCGTCAACCAGATGCTGTATGCGCAGCACGACACTCAATGGATTCCCAAGGGAAAGCCGGGCGCGGGTAATATTCTGGTCTTCAATAATGGCGTCAATCGCCCCGGCGGCGGCTACTCTTCCGTGCACGAACTGGTTCCGCCGATTGCCTCCAGTGGCGCGTACACCACCACCTCCGGCTCGGCTTACGGGCCGGCTTCTACGCTCTGGACCTATACCGGCACGGGTGATGAGCGGTTCTACGACGTCGCGATCGGCGGCGCCGATCGCGAGGCCAACGGCAATACCCTGATCTGCTGGGGATTTCATGGGGTGATCGAGGAAGTGACCTCGTCGGGAGAAAT
>JAPKZC010000629.1:3007-5222 GCA_026394025.1 Candidatus Solibacter sp. | reverse complement strand
CGGAGTTGCCAAAGCGCGACCCGTGAGGGCGTGTGCAAGACAGGCCAGGAGGCCTGTCCCACCAGGAGTCGGGCGAAGCAGGGATTCAGATGAATAAAAGATTCGTAGGTGTTTTGACTTTCGCGTTTCTCGTGGCAGCGGGCGCCAGCCTGGTGCTTTACCGCGTGCTGATCAACCGGACGACGACGACCAATGCCGGTCCCGCGCTGGCGCAAGTTGCGCTGGCGAGCAAAGATCTCGAAGTCGGCACCGTATTGAAAGAGGGTGATGTCAAAGTCGCCGATTGGCCGGGTGCGGTCCCCCTGGGCGCCACCAACCAGGTCAAAGACATCATCGGCCGGGGCGTCATCACGGCCATCTTCGCCAAGGAGCCGATCATCGACTCGCGCCTTGCGCCCAAGGGCGCAGGCGGTGGGATGGCTTCCATGATTCCACCGGGAATGCGCGCCGTGGCCGTCCGGGTGAATGAAGTAGTCGGCGTCGCCGGCTTCGTTGTGCCCGGCACGCACGTCGATGTGCTGATCTCCGGCACCGCGCCGGGAGGCAACGGCAATCTGGGCACTCTCACCCAGACTTTGCTGCAGAATATCGAAGTGCTCTCCGCCGGCCAGGATTTCAAAAAAGACGCGGAAGGCAAGCCCATCATGGTGCAGGTGGTCAACATGCTGGTCACCCCAACGCAGGCCGAGCAACTCAGCCTGGCCGCCAGCCAGACCAGCATTCAACTGGTCCTGCGCAATCCCTTGGACCACATGATCGCCAAGACGCCGGGAACCGCGCTACAGCATCTCTTTAACGGTGGAAGAACGCAAGCGCCTCCACCCGACCTATCATCGCGCCCCCGTACCCAGCGCGTGGCTCCGGCTCCGATCCCGGTACACGTCGCGGCGCCCCCCCCGCCCAAGGAGATCCCCTTCGTCATGGAGATCATCTCGGGGCCAACCAAGCGGGAACAGAAATTCGGCGGAACTCCGGAGGTCAAATAAGTGTCGCGACTTCGAATTGCAGGTGTCCTATTAGCGGCCGTCTGGCTGTGGGATGCGCCCACGAGCCTCGCCGGCGGCGATGAAAGCCCGAAGGCCCAGGAAGCGGCGCCCAGCGGCGTGCCGGGCAAACTGGTGGTCACCGTGGGCAAGAGCCTGATCATCGATAGCCCGATGAAGATCCAGCGCATCTCCGTCGCCGACGGCGGCCTGATCGAAGCCGTCGCCGTCAACCCCAAGGAAGTCCTGATCAATGGCAAGGCCGCCGGCGAGACTTCGCTGATCATCTGGCAGGAAGGCGGCAATCGCTTGCTGTACGATCTCACCGTGCGCCTGAGCCCCCTCCGCCTGGACGTGGTGCGCCAGCAACTGGCGCGCGATTTCCCTAAGGAGGATATCAACGTCACTTTCGACAATGAGACCGCCTACGTGCGTGGCACCGTGAAAGATGTGGTGGCCGCCGACCGCGTTATGGCCATTACCGCCTCGCTCGGCAAATCCGTCAACCTGCTGCGGGTGGAGGTTCCTCCGGTGGAGGAGCAGATCCTGTTGAAGGTGCGCTTCTGCAACGTGGACCGCGCCGCCAGCAGCGAGCTGGGTGTGGGATTCGCTTCCGGCGCATTCACCCAGACCACCGTGATCGGCACCGGACAGTTCAGCGGCCCCAGCGCGAACACTGCTGGAACCGTCAGCCTCTCCGACGCGCTCAGCATATTGCTGTTCCGCAAAGACATCAACCTGGCGGCTTCCATTAAGGCGCTGGAAGGCAAGCGCATGCTGGAAACCCTCGCCGAGCCAAATCTTCTGGCTATCAACGGCAAGCAGGCCAGCTTCGTCGCCGGCGGCGAGTTCCCCTTCCCCATGATTCAGCCCGGCGCCAACGGCAACGCGGTCACCATATCGTTCCGCGAGTTCGGTATCCGCATCCACTTCCTGCCCCATGTCACGCCCCGCGGGACGATTCAGCTTCAGGTCTCCCCGGAAGTCAGCTCGCTGGATTACTCTAACGCGGTCACTGTCGCCGGCAGTACCATCCCCGCCCTGAGCACACGCCGCGTCCAGACCGAAGTCGAACTCGATAGCGGACAGAGCTTTGTGATTGCCGGTCTGATGGACAACCGGATGACGGAGACCATTAGCAAGATCCCAGGCCTGGCCAGCATCCCGCTGCTCGGCAAGCTCTTCACCAGCCGCGCGCTGGCGCGCAACAACTCGGAACTGCTGGTCATCAT
>JAPKZC010000629.1:0-3001 GCA_026394025.1 Candidatus Solibacter sp. | reverse complement strand
AACTCGGAACTGCTGGTCATCATCACCCCTGAAGTAGTGAGGCCCATTCCCGCCGGGCAGCCCTTGCCCTCGCTCAACATGCCGTACCCCTTCCTGACCAGGAATAGCGATGTCGAGTTGCGGCAGCCTGGAATCGATAAGACCGGACCCGTGCCGGTGAAGCCGCCGACGGACACCATGCCGGTCGAGCAATTGGTCCAGCAGCGCAAAGAAGGCCAGGCGCCGCCACCGGCGACCATGCAGCCTTTCCAAATCGTACCCGTGCCCACGGCGCCCCCATCCGTGAACCCAGGCTTGACGCCGTCCGCCGCCGGAGGTACCGCCAAGTGAACTGGCGCGGACGGGGAGACTCCACATGTATCCGTTGACTATCGGACTGGCAATTGAAAACCGGGAACTGTGGGATCAGGTGCAGGCGACCTTGGCCGAACTGCCATTCCGCATCATCGTCGAACACCAGGATGTTGGCGATGTCAGCAACTTCCTGGACCGGCTGGAGCGCATGCGTCCCGACGTGGTGCTGGTGGATATCAGCGGGTGGAAGGAACCCCTGGAGGGTCTCGTAACCTCCATCCGGGCCGCTGCCGGCGACCCGAGGATCATTGCGCTCAACACGACAGTAGACTCCGATGCGATCCTCTCCTCGCTACGCGCGGGTATCAACGAATATCTCTACCCGCCGTTGCAGGAGACGCTCAAGAAGTCGCTGGAACGGCGCAGTATGGAACGCAGCCGGCGGCGCGAGGGGGCCAAAGGCGGTGGCAAGTCCCTCGGCTTCATGTCCGCCAAGGGCGGCTGCGGCGCCACCACGCTGGTCTGTCACGTCGCCGCCGAACTGGGCCGCATGAATCAAAGGGTGCTGCTGGCCGACCTGGATCTGGACGCCGGCATGGTGGCGTTCATCACCAAAACCAAGTCCGTCTACTCCATTCTGGACGCGGTCAGCAACCTGCACCGGCTGGACATTCATTACTGGAAAGCGCTGGTCTCCAACGGCATTCCCGGGGTGGAGATTGTCTCCTCTCCGCTGGCCCTGGCATGCAAGCAGCAGCCCAAGGACGAGCAAATCCGGCAGGTGCTGTCCTTCGCGCGCCCTCACTACGATTGGACCCTGGTGGATCTGGGCCGCAGCCTCACCCACCTGGGGATGGCGGCGCTGGAAGAAATCGATGAAGCCTGTCTGGTCACCACACTGGAAGTTCCCGCGCTGCACCAATCCAAGCAGATCATCCAAACCCTGATTGACAGCGGTTACGGCAAGAACCGCATCAAACTAATTCTCAACCGCGCCCCCAAGCTGCTGGACATCACGCCGGCTGAACTGGAAAAAATGCTCGGCACACCGATCTTTTGCACGGTGGCCAACGACTATCCCGAGTTATACGAAACCTACGCGGAGGGCCGCATGCTTTCGCGCAGCTCCGACCTGGGGAAGCAGATTGCCAAGCTCGCCCTGAAGTTAGCGAATCTCGAAGAGAACAAGCCGGAGCCCAACGGCAAGAAACGCTTCGCATTGTTCGGATAAAAGGAAGACCACGATGGCTTCATTGTTAGATTCCGGAGCAAGGTCCGGCGAGAGCCGGGAGACCGGCTGGGTAAATCGACTCTTCACCCA
The DNA here is from genome assembly GCA_026394025.1 of Candidatus Solibacter sp. Classification (GTDB taxonomy): domain Bacteria; phylum Acidobacteriota; class Terriglobia; order Bryobacterales; family Bryobacteraceae; genus Solibacter. Next base: position 1,386 of record JAPKZC010000629.1, on the reverse strand, counting down.
CGAGGGCTCCACGCCCGACTACCAGGAGTTGACGTTCAGGCTGAAGTTCACGCTGCACCGCAAACTTCTGGACCGTATCAATCTGGAAGCGCTGTCTTCCATGGCCGGCGAACGTGTGCGCGCGGAAATTCGCGCCGCGGTTGCCAAGCTGGTGGAGGAAGAGAAGACGCCTCTCAGCCTGGTGGAGAAAGACCGCGTAATCGAGGAAATTCTGGATGAGGTCTTCGGCCTCGGTCCCCTGGAACCCCTGCTGCAAGACCCCACCATCAGTGACATCCTGGTAACCACGCCGCACCTGGTCTACGTGGAACGCGGCGGCAAACTCTACCGGACTCCGGTGGAATTCAAAGACGACGCTCACCTGCTGCGCATCATCGAAAAAGTAGTCTCCCGGGTGGGACGGCGCGTGGACGAATCGTCGCCCCTGGTAGACGCCCGCCTGCCCGATGGTTCGCGCGTCAACGCCGCGATTCCGCCGGTCGCCGTGGATGGCCCGCTGCTCTCCATCCGCCGCTTCGGCCGCTATGCCCTCAAGGGCGAGGATCTGGTCACCAAGATGGCGCTGACCGAGGGCATGCTGGAACTATTGAAGGGCTGCGTCAAGGCGCGGCTAAACGTTCTGATTTGCGGCGGCACCGGTTCCGGTAAGACCACCCTGCTCAACGCGCTCTCCTCCTACATTCCGGAAGACGAGCGCATCGTGACCATCGAGGACGCAGCCGAACTCCGCCTGCAGCAGACCCACGTGGCGCGCATGGAAACCCGGCCGGCGAACGTGGAAGGCACGGGCGCCATCCACATCCGGCAACTGGTCATCAATGCCCTCCGCATGCGGCCCGACCGCATCATCGTCGGTGAGGTCCGTTCGGAAGAAGCCCTGGACATGTTGCAGGCGATGAACACGGGTCATGATGGATCGCTCACCACGATCCACGCCAACACCCCGCGCGACGGTCTGGGCCGCCTGGAGGTCATGGTCGGCATGGCCAACGCCAACATGGGGATCCGCTCCATCCGACAGCAGATTGCGAGTGCGGTGGATCTATTCGTGCAGACCTCGCGCTTCAGCGACGGTACGCGGCGAATCACCCACATCACGGAAGTCATCGGCATGGAGCAGGACGTGATCACCTTGCAGGACATCTTCCTGTTTGAGAAGACCGGAATCACCGAGGCCGGCAAGGTGAAGGGCCGCTTCCGCGCCACCGGCATCCGCCCCAAATTCTACGAACGCCTCAAGCAGTGTGGCATCGTGCTTCCCACGCAGATGTTTCAAACGGTCGTGGAGATTAACTGATGCCCCTAAGCGTGGTGGTTTCCTTTGTCGTCGTGTTCGCTCTCAGCCTGCTGGCAGTCAGCGTGGGGCTAAAGTATTTCGACGCCCGG
>JAPKZC010001151.1 GCA_026394025.1 Candidatus Solibacter sp. | reverse complement strand
GTGGTGCCGAGCGCCGCAATCTGTGCCAGCGAGAGATCGACAAAGATCACGCCGCGCTCCACCACGTGGACGCCCAGATAGGCGTGAATACCGGTCAGAATCAAACTCGCAATAAAGGGGGCAAGGAGGAACGAAAGAGTGTCCATCGGTAGTCTCTATTTGACCTTGGAGAACGCGTTGACCAGCAGGTTGATGTCGTAATCGAAGAGCTGGAAGTATGTGGTGACATCCTTGTTGCCACCCACCGAGGGCATCAGGACCAACACCTGGCCACCCACCTTTGCGGCGATCGAGTTGGGTGTACGTAGATCGAAGTAGGGTTCCACCAGGATCAGCTTGATGCCCTCGCGCAGCATCAGGTTGATCAGGTCGAGCGTATGGGCGGGCGTCGGTGGAATGCCGGGCTTGGGCTCCACGTAATCCACCACGTCGAGGCCGAAGCGTTCGCAGAAATTGGGCCAGGAGCGGTGATAGGTGATGACCTTGCGGCCCTTGTACGGCGCGATTTTGGCGTCCCAGCCCTTCTGGGCTTCGGTGAGGTGTTTGTCGAAATCGGCGTAGCGCTGCGCGAACTGCGCGGCGTTGGCCGGTTGTATGGAACTGAAGCGGTCGGCCAGGGCCTTGGCCATGCGGCGGCCGTTATCGGGGTTGAGCCAGTAATGGGGATTGCCCATCGGGTGGACGTCGCCCATGGCGCGCGTCACCTGGCCCTGCGGGATTTCCAGGACATTGCAGAACTGCGACATCTCCATGTAGCCCGATTGCGCCGGCTGAATTTTGGCATTGCGGCTCTGCGTGATCAGCGGCGGTAGCCAGCCGATTTCGAGTTGCAGGCCCACCGCTACGAGCAAGTCGGCTTTCTGAAGCTTGAGCAGGAAGCTGGGCTTGGATTCGACAAAGTGCGGATCCTGATAGCCCTTGGCGATGGAATCGACGCTGATGAGATCGCCGCCAATTTCGCGCGCGATAGCGGCGAGATCCTCGGTGGTGGTCATCACGTTGATCTTGGATGCGGCTGGGGCGGGGATTGCGGCGAGCAGGACCGCGGCGAGGGCAGAGTAAGTTTTGAACATGTTTGTACGGGCTTTCCGGGTGGGGCTTGGCTCCACCCTGGTAAGTGGGACGGCGGTTGCGGCGGTTTGGGTTACTGAAGGGTTCTTCATGTTAGAAGGGGTGCGCTCCGTGGGCGCCCATGGAGAACTGGAATTGAAAGAGGATTTCGTTGGCCGTGCGGCCTTCGCCATACCTGGCGCGGCGGAATTGGGTGCGGATGATGCTGAACTCGCTGGGCAGGTAGGTCAATTGGAACGAGCCGCCCGTGTCCTGGAGGAGGGGAATGGCGCGTGAGAAGTTCACGCCGGGAGCGAAGACCGTGTACGGGCACTCGCTCGCCGTGGTTGTTGGATTGGTGGGTAGGCACTGGCCGCGCTGGGAACGGTCGAAGCGGCTGCCAAGAATCCAACGGCGTCCCAGTTGGTAGTCGCCCGAAACGTAGAAGCCGAAGGGCTTGGCGAGGCCCCGCGGGGCAACAGTAAACACCTGGGTAATCATACTTCCGACGGGGTCCGGGGCTGGAGTCACGACGGGGATCCCGGTGAGATACGGTAACGAAGTACTCGTCCGCGCCCACACGAATTCGCTGCGCGCCATTAAGGAGTGATAGATGGCGCGGCGCAGCGGCTTCCAGCGCAGCGTGGCATCCAAGCCGTAGAGCTGATTGTTCCCGTCGGCGAAGGGGCTATGGCCGCGTGCGTAGGAAGCGCCGAAATCGATATTGGTGGATTCGGAGAGATCGCTGTACGCCCGCAGATGGCCGACGGCGGCTACCTGACTGCGCCGGGTGGCTGCGAACACGTTCTCGCTATCGCCGCGGAAGATCTGCGCCGTGCCTTCCAGGAAGAGTCCCTTGGGCGACGGCAGAATGCGGCTGAGGGAGAGGCCCGCGTCGTTGATACCGTCCTCGCCGCCCACCAGATTCTGGCTGACCAGCGGCCGGTCGATCCAGGGCAGCACATGGTTATGCAAGGTGTTGACCTTGCCGAAAGCGGCGCGCATCTTGCCGGCCTTAAGTTGCAGTCCGGCGGGCAAAGAGGTGAAGGTGATGAATCCCTCTTCCAGGTTGACGCCCTGTTCGCCGAAAGAGAGGAAGAAATCGGCGCGCGCATAAGGGTCGATCACTTCCTGGAAGCCTACCTCGCTTTCGTGCATCGAAAGCGACGGCGTCGCGCGTCCCCCGTGGTTGCCGGCGGCGCCGACGAAATCGCCGATCACGCTGATATCGGGGTTCAAGACTTTGGCGGCGGCCCCGCCGGCGCCGCCGATGGACACAGGTGCGGGCGGGGCCTGCGCGACCACCGGCGCCGCTTCCGCCGCGGGTTGTGGCTGCGGGGCGACGGGGGTCTGCTGCCCCTTCAACGTCCGGACCTCGGTTTCGAGCGCATGGATTCGGTCTTCCATGGCCTTCATACGGTTCAACAATTCGGTGGTGTCCTGCGCCCCGAGTGCGGTGGCAAACAACAATGCCGCCACGGGCGCGAACATGAGCTTACACGGTAGTCTCAACGTTCTCTCCTGATTCTTGACCACAAATACAACAATGCCAGGCGGGCGTAAAGCCCGGCCCAGCCTGCGGATCAAACAGGAAGTGAGGATGGCGGCGCGCGCGACGAGCCTGCGGTGAGCAGCGCCTCGTGGGGCGTGTCGAAATCGCGAGACCAGGACAGCCACGCCACCGCCACAATCGGCGCAAAACCGGCCGAGGTCACAGGCTGCAAGAGCGGCAACGGCCCTGCGTGGCACAAGCCGCAACAGTGTTCCGGCGAATGCTGGTGCGAATGTTCCGATGCGAACGATGCCGTCTGCGCACAAATCAGGGCGCAGAGAAAGAGCAGCACGAGCAAACCCCTCATTCTGCGGTACGCGTGGAACATTGCGTCCATTATACACGGAGGGAGTATGGCCAAGCAGCTTTCTACAGTAGATTGGGAACTGTGAACGAACCGGAATTGATAGAGAAATTGCGCGGGCGGGTGACGCTGCCGCGGAGGGCCGGAGTGGTGCTGGGGATCGGCGACGACTGCGCCATCGTGCGGCCGCGCGGGGCCAGCGAAGACTGGCTCTACACCACCGATATGTTGATCGAAGGGGCGCACTTTCTGCGCGTCACGCACGGGGCGGCGGATGTCGGCTGGAAGGCGCTGGCGCGTGGGCTCAGCGATATCGCGGNNNNTGGGCTCAGCGATATCGCGGCGATGGGTGGCGAGGCGCGGTTCTGTCTGCTCTCCCTCGCGCTGGCCAGTTGGGTGGATGCGCGATGGATGGACGGGTTCTATCGCGGGCTGCTGGCGCTTGCCGAAAGTGCCCAGCGCGCCGGGGTGGCGTTGATCGGCGGGGACCTGGCGGGGACAGAGCGCGTGATGTGCGACATCGTGGTGGCGGGAACGGTGCCGCGGGGCACGGCGCTGCGGCGGGACGGGGCACGCGCTGGCGACGCCGTCTATGTCTCGGGTGCGCTCGGCGGGTCGGCGCTGGGCCTCGCGACCCGGCGCGGCAGGGCCTGGTTGCGGCATAAGCGGCCGCAGCCGCGCCTGGCATTGGGGCGCTATCTGCGCGCTCGGTTGGGGGCGACGGCGGCGATGGACCTGAGCGACGGGCTCTCGCTCGATCTGCACCGGTTGTGCTCCGCTTCGGGGCTGCGCGCGGAGATATCCGCTCCGCCCGTGTATCGCGGGGCCACGCTCGAACAGGCGCTGCACGGCGGGGAGGATTACGAACTACTATTCACGGTTCCGGCGCGCGTCCGGGTGCCGGATGAATTCGAGGGGCTGGCGCTGACACGAATTGGCACCATGCGTAGGGGAACGGCGGGCGCCGTGGAGATGGACGGCGAGCCTCTCCCCCCGCTTGGGTACGACCACCTGCGCCACCCATGAACCTGCCGAAGCGGCAAGAGCCGGAATTGCGGGGTAAACTTTAGACTTGATTGTCACTCTCACTATTAATCCAACGATTGACCGGGTGATCAGCGTCGACCGGTTGGCGTTTGAAGACCGCGCGTACATCAATTCCAGCCACGAATCGGCGGGCGGACGCGGCATCAACGCATCGTGCGTGATCCACTCCTTCGGCGGGCAAACCCTGGCCGTGCTGATTTGCGGGGGCGACGCCGGGAAACGTCTGCAAGAACATTTGCAGAGCGACGGACTGCCGTTTCAGGCGGTGCCGGTGGAGAACGAGATTCGCACCAACCTGACCATCACGGACAAGCACGGGCTCACCGTGAACCTGAACGAGGCGGGGCCCACACTCGCTAAGGGGGAAGTAGCGCGCGTGGAGCGGGTGGTGAAGGAGACGCTGGACCGCGCCTCCTGGCTGATGATCTGCGGCAGCCTTCCGCCGGGCGTGCCGCCGTCGTTTTACGGCAGGCTGATCGCGGCGGCGCGCAAGAAGAAGGTGAAGACGCTGCTGCATGCCGATGGGGAGGCGTTGCACCAGGGAATCGAAGAGCGGCCCACGGTGGCAACGCCGAACCAGCAGGAGGCGGAACGCTTGCTGGGGCGCACGCTATTGACGCGCACGCACTATCTGGAGGCGGCGGAGCGGATACGCACGATGGGGCCGGAATCGGTGGTGCTCTCGCTGGGCAGCCGCGGCGCGGTGGGCGCGTTTCGCGAGGGAGTGTACGAGGCGCTGCCGCCGAGAGTGGATGCGGTGTGCCCCATCGGCGCCGGAGACGCACTGTCGGCGACTTATGCCTGGGCGATGGAACGTAAGAATAATGGCGTGGAGGCGCTGCGTTGGGGTGTGGCGGCGGGGACGGCGTCGGCACGGCTGCCGGGCATGAAGTTCGCCACCCTGGAGCAGACGCAGGAGATCTACAAGCACGTGGAACTGCGGCGCTCGGAATAGGCCGTGCTACACTGCCATAAGTAATGCTCCTCGACTTGAAGTTGGTGGTCCGCCTGCAGGAAATCGATAATCGTCTTGCGGAACTCGCGCGCGAGATCGCTTCCCTGCCCAAACACATCGCCGAAATTGAGAAGAAACTGGGCGCGCATGAGCGCAAGCTCGATGCCGACCACGCCGCTCTGGCGGCCAATCAAAAAGAACGTAAGAAGTGCGAAGCCGATACCCCGGTGCAGGAACAGAAGATCTCGAAGCTCAAGGATCAGATGCTCACTGCCAAGACGAACGAGCAGTACGGCGCCTTCCAGCATGAGATCGAGTTCTGCCAGAAGGAAATCCGCAAGCTGGAAGACCGCATTCTGGAACTGATGGCGGAATCCGAGCCGCTGGAGAAGAATGTGAAGGCGGCGGAAGTAGCGCTGAAAGAAGAGAAGGCACAGGTGGAGGCCGAGAAGGCGTTGGCGCGCGACCGCACCGCGGTGGATCGGCAGGCGGCGGGCGAGTTAGAGACCGAGCGTGCAGGTATCGCCAAAGAGGTTACGCCGGCCACCTACCAGCAGTATGAGCGGGTGCGCAAAGGACGCAAGGGAGTGGCGGTGGCCGAGGTGGTGGATGGCCGCTGCACGGTATGCTACATGGTGCTGCGGCCGCAATACTTCCAGGATGTGAAACGCGCCGAATCGGTCCTCTTCTGCGAGAGCTGCCAGCGCATTCTCTACTACAATCCGCCGCAGTCGTTCGACAATCTGGCGGGCGCGCCGGACACGGGCGGCACGCTCTCGGCGTGACCCTCTCGGCGTAACGCCGGCCAGCTAGTCCGCGCCGAATCTGTATCCTACGCTTACGCCGTACCGCGGCACCAGACCGCTTCCGAACTCGACGAAGTTGTGTACCCAATGCAGGTCGAACTGCGGGCGCACGTAGACGTGCGGGGTCACGAAGAAGCTCACGCTCGCGCCGGCGTGTAACTGGAAGTGGTTGGAGATTTGCACCAGGGTGTTTGCGCCGGGGCAGCCCTCGAAGACGTTGCAGTCTTTCTGGTTGTAGTAATACTTCAGATTGACTGCGCCAAGGCCGGCCTGCAACTCCGGCACCACGCGTTTGACGCCGGGCAGCGGATGCAAGATTCCGTTGAAATCATAAAAAATCGGGCGGTAGCCGAGGCCGGCATAGTCGGACTGACGTGGTTTGAAGGTGACTTCGGCGCCGAAGCCGAGCCGCGGCGAGAGCATGATGCCGCCGCCCAGATTCATGAAAACTCCGTCGAGACTCGGAGTGCGATAGAAATTGCCGTCGCCGAAAGTCTCGATCCGCTCGCCCGTGGACCTGGCATTGGCGCCCGAAACGCCCACGTTAATATCGAGACCGCTTTGGGCGTTAGCGGAAGCCATACCCAGGAGCATCGCAAGGCACAGCGGAACGTATTGATGAATGCGTTTCACATCAAGCTGGACGCGCCGCGGCATGTGGTGGTTACAGCGCGGGACTAGCGTTTCTGGCAGTGGGGGCAAAAGTGGGAACTGCGCTGGGTGACCAGCACCCGGCGGATGGGAGTCTGGCACGCGGTACACGGTTCGCCGGTGCGCTGATAGACGCGGTGGCTGATCTGAAAGAAGCCCTTGCGCCCTTCGGCGTCGACGTAATCGGAGATCGAAGAGCCTCCGGCGGCGATGGCTTCGGTGAGCACGGCGATGATGGCATCGTACAGTTTGCGGGCGCGGTCGCGTCGTATGCGCTGGGTCAGCGTTTGCGGATGAATGCCGGCGCGGAAGAGCGCTTCATCGGCGTAGATATTGCCGACGCCGCGCACGAAGGTCTGGTTGAGCAGCAGCGACTTGATGCGCGTTCTGTGGCGTTGCAGGGCGGCGGCGAACTGGTCGAAGGGGATTTCGAGCGGTTCGGGTCCCAGGCGGGCCACGCGGTGCGGGAAGTCCTCGCTGAATTCGATGCAGCCGAACTGGCGGCTGTCGTCAAACAGGAGGGTGGCGCGGTCGAAGGTGAAGATGGCGTGGGTGTGTTTGCCGGGAGTGCCGCCGAGCAGCAGGCGGCCGGTCATGCCGAGGTGGATCGTCAGGTATCCGCCGCCTTCAATGGAGGCCACGATGAACTTGCCATAGCGTTTGACGGATATGATCCGGCTGCCCTGTAGGCGGGCGGACAGGGCGTCTGGATCGCCGCCACGGAGGATGCGGAGATTGCGGAATTCGGCACCGAGGATGCGCTGCCCGGTGAGCGGCGCGATCGTGCGGACTACGGTTTCCACTTCCGGGAGTTCGGGCACTTAGGAAACCTGTATGTAGATGTCTTCGCCTTCCACTTTGACTTCAAAAGTGGGCACGCGTTTGGTGGGGTCGTAATCGTACTCGCCGGTAGCGCAATCGAATTCCCAGAGGTGGTAGGGGCAGACCACGCAGCCATCGTGGATCTGTCCCTGGCCGAGCGGTCCCCCGCGATGGATGCACACCCCGCTAAGTGCGCGGATGGCCCCGCCGGCATGGCACACGGCATAGGGCTGATCGCCCACCATCACCTCCATGACGGAATCCGGGGGCAGTTGCCCGAGCGTGCCCACTTTGAGAAACGGCATCTTCTATATTGTAAGGTGAAACCCGCGGGAGCCCGCCGCATGCCTGGCAAGAGGAGAGGCGCCAATGAAGCTGGCGGGCTACGCGCCGATGACGATTGGACGCATTAATGCCGACCCCCCTCGCGATTTCGTCTATTTCTGTGCCTCGAGTTTCGCCGATAATCGATCGATCCGCGAGATCAACTCGACATACTGTGCCGTATTTCCACCCGTCAACCCGCTATTAAGGAAGCGAAAATTCAGAGTCCGTGCGGACGCCGAGTCTTCCATCTCAGATCGGTTTTTCCAACTCTCGCGCAGGTTCATGAGATGCTTCAGAAACGGGGACCTGATCAATTCGCTTGCTGCTTCAATTGTCTCCGGAGTGAGTGCGACCGCGGCGTACTTCTGCACGGCAGTCTCGATCATCTTAGCCGCTGCCGTTGACTCGTCGACGATCACGGCGAAGGAAGGCCGTGCCACGCTCGTACCGAATGGAACGGCACTCGGAATGAACGGTGACGTTAACTTCGAGGCCGGAGACAAATACAGACGATCGAGAACTCCAATGACTTCCTTCGAGTGAAGGTCGATGTCGGACGCCCTGCGCGATTCGCGATACTTCACGTACGGAATCTCCTCGGGTGCTCCCGTTCCTGTCACTGGTGTGGTTGTGTAAGGCATCAGCGCCGCGTAGCGAAGCACATCGCGAAGCAGCTTCAGTCCGTCCCAGATCTCACCGCTCACAACCGCGCGCATTCGCTGCTGCGCAACTCGCCCCGCCTCTAGCTCGACTTCTCGTGAGCGAAGCAGGTACACCGCGACACATAGGCTGATTGCTGCGAGAGCGCAGGCCGCCCAGCCGAAGGGCGTGATCGCCCGTAGCCCCGTTTTGTCCGGCGCGCGGCTGGGCCCCAACAGTCCGATGAACGTTGCCGAGAAGGCCACAATCGGCGCGAGATATGTGACGATACTCTTCACGGAGAACCTCCTGTTTCGCCGTCTAACTCATGATCAGGCCGGTCTGCATGGGCCCCCGTGGCGCCCGGCCAAGGACAAAAACACCAGACCCACAAAGAGGGGGACATGCATCAGCACCTATGCCCCAGGTGCGCAAGCTCGCGGCTGGTGAAACGGCACCTTCATATTGTAAGGCGAAACCCGCGGGAGCCCGTCGCTGCACCCCCGGCAAGAGGAGCGGTATTGTGCTGAAATGCTGCGCGCCCCAGCGGGACAACACCGGGCGAACGCGGACCGCACCCGCCTGCCGCACGGCTCGGGCGGCTCTTCCAGAGTCGAATGCACCCTCACCTCGGAGCGTCTTGCTGGACGCCTCTTTCTCGGAGAGAGCTTCGGGAGCTTTCGTGAGAAGATCGTCCACCGCGTGGAAGCGGCCGCTTTGCATGCCTTCCCGCATACGACGTTCCAACTCGGGCCCTCGGATTTCGAGGTTCGTTGTTGGCTCTTTGTCGTCATCATGACGCAGTGCCATCATTCCGACAGTGAGCCACAAGTCTACGTTCCAGGCGGGCGGCGTCCACGCTCTGGTCGGTGCCGCGGCGGGATCGGATACAATCAGGAGTGCCCACAATGCAGACCATTCTCGTAATCGACGACGATGAAAACCTGCGCGATACGATTGGGGTGATGTTGGAACAGGAAGGCTTTCGCGCGGTGCAGGCCGGCGACGGGCGCGAAGGCTTCGAGATGGCCCTTTCGCTGAAGCCAGACTTGGTGCTGGTGGATTTGCGCTTGCCGCGGATGAGCGGCACGGAGATCTGCAAGCAGTTGCGGGCCGCGCGCGTGGCCACCCCGATTATCGTGCTGAGCGCAATGGGCGATGAAATCGACAAGGTGCTGCTGCTCGAAATCGGCGCCGACGATTACGTGGTGAAGCCGTTCGGCACGCGCGAACTGATGGCGCGCATCCGCGCCGTGCTGCGGCGAGCTTCCAGCGACGCCCGCAAGGTGATCCACTTCTCCGACGTCGAGGTGGATTTCGAACGCCGGATCGTGAAGCGCAAGGGCGAGGATCTCAAGCTGACGCCGGCGGAATACAATCTACTAAGTTATTTCCTGCACAATCCCGACCGTCCGCTGACCCGCGACATGATTCTGAACTCGGTTTGGGGCTACGAGTTTTTCCCCAACACGCGGACGGTGGATGCGCACGTGGTGAAGTTGCGGCAAAAACTGGAGCCGGATTGCAACTCGCCGCGGCATTTCCTCACCTTACATGGAGTTGGCTACCGCTTCGTGCCGTGAATTTACAGGTTATTCGCTACCCGAGCGGGTCCGCGCCGTCCAGGATGGAGGACAATAGCAGGATGCCTGCTGTCCTGATTGTCGAGGACTCCGAAAATAGCGCGGCGATGCTGGAGATCGCGTTTCTCGGAATTCCCGGCGTGAATGTGCTGATGGCTCCGTCGGCTGCGGAAGCGTTGCGCATACTCGATGGCGGCTCAGGGGCGGTACGGGTGATGGTCACCGACCTGAATATGCCCCGCATGGATGGGTACGAACTGATCCGGCGGGTGCGGGCGGACCAGAGGCTCTCGTGTATGCCTATCATCGTAGTGAGCGCCGATACCGACCCGGCAACTCCGGAGCGGATTGCGGCGTTGGGAGTGGCGGCGTTTTTCCCGAAACCGTTTTCGCCGGCGTTGGTGCGCCGGAAACTGGAGCAACTTCTCGATGGCAGGACGCACTAGTTTTGTTTGCCTTGCGCTGTGGTTAGCGCCGGTTACATTGTGCGCGCAGACGGCCCCGGACCTGGCCGGAATCCTGGAGCGGCTGGAGCGGCTGGAACAGGAGAACCGCGCGCTCTCCGAGCAGGTACGCGCGTTGCAGGCGCAGTTGGGAACGGGCGCGCCGCCGCCACCCACGGTGGAGGAACGGCTCGACATCCAGCAGCAGCGCATCGCAGAGCAGGCGCAGACCAAAGTGGAGGCGTCGCAGAGGTTTCCCATCCGGCTGGCGGGCATGGCGCTGTTCAACGCGTTCCTGAACTCGAAGCAGAGCGGTGGGTCGGACTACCCGGTGACGGCCGCCGCGACCGGCGTGGGGCACTCCGGGGCGACCGTACGCCAGACCATCGTGGGCCTGGAGTTCAGTGGGCCGCGGGCCATCTGGGGCGGCAAGGTAAACGGGTCTGTGTACATGGACTTTTTTGCCGCTGCGGGGACCAACTCCGCGATGCGCATCCGCACTGCCTCGCTCGAAATCGCGTGGCCGAATCGCAGCGTGATTGCCGGCCTGGAGAAGCCCATTTTTAACCCGCGCGAGCCGAGTTCGCTGGCGCAGGTGGGGCTTTCTCCGCTCACCGGCGCGGGAAATCTGTGGTTCTGGCTGCCGCAGGTGCGCTTCGAACAGGAGGTCCGCCTGGGCGCGTCCAGCGGGTTGCGGGCGCAACTGGGTGCTGTCCAGACGCGCGAGATCGGCCCGTACACAGGCGTCGCGGTGACGGAATCTGTGCGTCCAGCGGCGGAAGGCCGGGTCAACTTCCATCACAAGTTGGACGACCAGCGACGGATGGAGGTCGCGGCGGGATTCCACGCCAGCACGACGCATGCGGGCGGCCAGTCGATACCCTCCAATCTCTTCGCGATGGACGGGTTTTTCAATCCTTGGAAGGCGGTGGAGTTCAGCGGAGTATTCTATGCCGGAAAGAACGTGGCTCACCTGGGCAGCGGGACCCGCCAAGGGTTCGCCATCACAAAGGGCAGCGGACATGCAGTGGCGAGCCGGGGCGGATGGGGACAAGTGACGCTGCACACGCTGCCGCGCCTCGATTTCCATCTCTTCACCGGGCAGGTGGACGATGCCAACCACGATCTGGTGGCGGGCTCCATCGGCAAGAACCTGCTATTCGGCGGCAATGCCTACTTCCGCGTGGCGCCGAATGTCCTGATGGGCCTCGAAGCCTCGCAGTTGCGGACTATGTATCTGGGGCACGGAGTGCGAATCAACAATCACTATGATCTGGCGCTGGCTTATCTGTTCTAGCGTGAGCCTTGGAGTGGCGCTCGGCGCACTCGTCACGGGCGAGGTGGAACTGACTAATTCCAAGAATCTCGCGGTGCGCAAACACAAGGACTACGCAGGTGTGGTGCTGTGGCTGGAGCCCATGGACCGCGCCGTGCCTCCCCTGCCGCCCAAGCGCGTGGAAATGCAGCAGAAGGACAAGCTATTCCAACCGCATGTGCTGGCGATCTCTCTCGGCAGCACGGTGGATCTGCCGAATCTCGATCTGATTTTCCATAACGCCTTTTCGAATTTCAGCGGCCAGCCGTTCGATGTCGGCCTGTATGCGCCGCGCACCTCGAAGAGCGTGACGTTCCGGCATGCCGGCATCGTCCGCGTCTTCTGCAACATTCACGCCACTATGAGTGCCATCATCGCGGTGTTGAACACCCCGTGGTACGCGGTGACCCAGGCGAGCGGGAAGTACACCATCAACGGAGTGCCGCCGGGAGAATACCAGTTGCGCATGTTTCACGAGCGCGCGCTGCCCGAGAACTTGAAATTTCTGGAACGCCGCATCACGGTGCCGGAGAGCGGACTGGTGCTGCCGCTGATCTCAATTTCGGAGACCGGTTTCATCCCGGCCCCGCATCTCAACAAGTTCGGCCAGGACTATCCGCCGGTGGCCAACGACGGTACCTATCCGGGAGCGCCCAAGAAATGAGATGGCGATTCTCGCGCCTCTCGCTGCTGACCAAGATCATGCTCTCCACGTCTGTGGCGATCACGGTCTTGTTCGCCATCGCCGGGCAACTTGTGCTGCGCAATATCACCAAGAGCATGTCGGATAGCCTGGGGGCGGAGGTGCAGGGCAGCTTTCACGCCTACGCTTCGCTGTGGGATGCGCGCACCGAACTGCTGAACTCGGTGAGCCGCCTGCTGGCCAGCATGTCGGATGTGCGGGCGGCATTCGGCACTCGCGACCAGGCCACCATCCGCGATAGCGCGAGCGAGTTGTGGTCGCGGATCTCCACGTCGGCGGGACTGTTCCTGGTGACCGACCCGCGGGGCAGGGTGATTGCGTCGCTGGGCGGGGTGACGTCGCCGTCGTTGCGCAGGGATCTGGAGTTGGTGCAGTCCGCCGAAGCGCGATTCCCGCTGCAATCGTCGGGCTTCTTTCTGGAGGCGGGCGAACTGTACAACCTCTCGGTGACGCCGGTTTATGTACAGTCGGGGGGCGGACAGGATCTGTTGAATGTGCTGGTGGCGGGCGAACGGGTGGACGCAATTATGGCGCAGCGCCTGAAAGCGGCCACCACCAGCGAGTTTCTGTTTCTGGCGCCTTCGGGGGTGATCGCTTCCACCTTGA
>JAPKZC010000831.1:34158-39717 GCA_026394025.1 Candidatus Solibacter sp. | reverse complement strand
GCGGCGCCGCCAGTTCCGACGGCACTACGCACCGCATTTGATCGCCTGGAATCGGAAATCCAAGCCTGTTGCGAACGCGAGCGCCTTATTGCCTAAACTTGACGCATTCGAATTACAATTTCTTAGACAAGGACTCTAGCCAACCGGCTGACTTACTAACATCCCCTATCTCCGCACCCTCGGCGTTCTCAGGTGTGACTTACCTTGCCTTTCTCTGCGCTTATCTCTGCGCTCTCCGCGCCTTTGCGGTGAAGTCGCTCCTGTATTGGTACCGCCCCCGCCCAGTTAGAACGTGATCTTAGCCGCAAGCTGGAACGTACGCGATCCCAGACCTTCAGGCTGCGTGGTCTGCTTGAACAGGAAGTTCGTGGTCGGCGTGAAGACGCCGCGGCTGAAAGTGTAGAGGTTAGTCTGCACGTTGGCGAAGTTCGCCCGATTGGTGAGATTGAAGCTCTCCACGATCAGGCGCAGGCGCACGCGCTCCTTATACAGCGGCAGATCGCGCGTCATGCGCAGATCTAACGCCATCAGTTCGGGACCGCGCAAGGTGCCGCGGCCCACCAGCGGGGCGCGGTCGTTCGCCGTGTTAGTGTCGTTGCCTGGGTCGCCGCTGGTGGTCACGCTCAGCGCGCGCCCGCTCTGAATTTGCGAGATGCTGGATAGCGTCCAGCCGCTGAGCAGCGCTTTGGCCGGGGCGTTGGATATCGACTTGGCGTAATCCAGATCCCACACCGCCGAGAAGACGAAGCGGTGACGGATGTCGTTGACGCCGGGGCCGCGGTCCAGGTTGGGCAGAAGCGTGTCCTGCGCCACCTTGGCATCATCGCCGGCGTTGCCGGAGACCACGCTGGTGGCGTCCGGGGCGGTATCGAGCACTTTACTGAAAGTGTAGGACCCGAGCATCTGGAAGTTGCTGCTAAAACGCTTGGTCAGTTGCAGGAAACCTCCGTGATAAATACTGGAAGCGCCGCTATCGAATTCCGTGATCCGGCCGAACCCGGTGTTGGCGCGCTGCGGCGTGCCGAAGCCGCCGGGATGTCGCCAGTAGGCGATGTTGCCGCCCGTCGATACCGTTCCCTGTGTCAGTTCGCTGGGGTAAAGATTGAGGTCACGGCTGCGGGTGAGATGAGTGCCGTGCACGCCCAGGTAGCCCGCCGTCAGTGAGAAGCTCCCGCCCAGCGCGCGCTCCACCTGCAAGTTCCACTGCGCCAGGCGCGGTGTCCGGTAGCGCGGATCGGCGATATAGATATCGGCAGTCGGGCCATTGGTGGGCGCGGCGCTCAAGATGTTCGGGTAGGTCGGGAAACCCGAGGTCAGTGCGTAAGTCAGCACGTCGATGCCGTTCTGTAAAATCGCCGTCGACAGCAACAGGCCCGGCGTGCGGCCGAAGAAGAAACCGTAACCGGCGCGGATCACCGTCTTCTCGTCGTTGAATGGCTTGTAGGCCAGGCCGAAGCGCGGCGCGAAGTTCTTCTTATCTTTGGCGATGCGGTCGGTCCGCAGGTTGGCGGCCAGCAATTGCGCGTTGTTATTGAGCGTTGTGGGCTGCTTGTAATCGAAGAAATCGTAACGCAGCCCCATGTTGATGGTCAGCCTCGAGGTGGCCCGCCAGTTGTCCTGCGCGAAGAACGCGTACTCGTTCACGTTGGGATGGCTGATCGGCGGTTTGGTAGAGCCGGCCGCCGCAAATCCCTGCCGGTAGAGGGACGGCGTGCCCGCCAGGTACGCGTCGTAGTTGGGGAAGGTGTAACCGCCGGCGAAGAAGCCGGGGAAGAAGTTCTCGACGCGTTCGAAGTTCATATCGGCGCCGAACTTCAGGCTATGCGCGCCGCGCTGGTAGCTGAACGTATTCACCGGCTGATACGTATATGCGTTGGTGAACCGCGGGCTGAAATTGTTCTTTCCGAAAGTTACGCCGTTGGTGATAGCCACCTCTGGACCGGTGGTGTTGGCATAGCCCGGCTCGCCGTCGCGCACATAGTTGAAGCGCGCGTCCCAGACCAGGCGGGTGCCGAAGATCCGGGTATACAGGCCGGCGATGTTATCGGTATTCACTTCGTTGTTGCCGGTGTGTTCCAAAGCGCTTGTGGCGCCGTTGCTCTCGAAGTTCTTGCCGGTGTAGCGGCTGGCGTTGTAGCGCACACTGACACGGTCATTGGCGCTCGCGTTCCAATCCAGTTTGACCAGATAAACGTTGTTGTTCAGGCCGAGCTGGTAGGGCGCCAGGTACTTCGAGAGCGCCGCCAACGCCGCGCCGGTGGGCAGAATATTCGGACGGAGCGCGTGTTGTAGACGGTGCGCGCGCGCGGGAAGGTGAACGGGACCACGATCTTCTCGAAGTGCGCAAAGAAGAACAGCTTGTCCTTAACCACTGGCCCACCGAGCGTGCCGCCAAACTGATTGAAGTGGTAGGGCTGTTTTTTGATGCCGGCGCGATTGTTGGTGAAGCTGTTGGCGTTCATCCCCTTATCGCGGTAGTACTCGAAGGCCGACCCGTGCACCATATTCGTGCCGCTCTTGGTCACCACGTTGATGGCCCCGCCGCCGGCGCGGCCCATCTCCGCGGGGTAGCCGACGGTGTTCACCTGGAATTCCTGCACGGCGTCCTCGCTAAAGGCGTAGGGCCGCAAACCGGTGCGTCCGGTGGCCTGACCGAAGAACAGGTTGTTGCTATCCGCGCCATCCACCAGAAGCGTGTTCCAGGTTCCGCGCTGCCCGGCGAAAGAAATGTCGCCCTGGTTGCGGTTGTCCCGCACCACGCCCGGCGTTAAGAGCGAAAAATCGATGAAATTGCGGCCGCTCACCGGCAGGTTGGCAACTGCCTTTTCGGTCACGTTGGAGGCCGCCGTGGTGCGCGTCGTCTCGACGACGGATACATCCGCCACCACGCTGACCGTCTCCTGCGCGGTGCCCACTTCCAGGCGCACGTCCAGCGTGATCGCCGACCCCACCATGAGCTGCAAAGCAGTTCGTTTGGTGGTCTTGAAGCCCTTGGCGTCCACCGTCAGGTCGTAAACTCCCACCGGCAGACCGGCAAAGGTGTACAGGCCCAGGTCACCAGTCTCCGCGTTGCGAACCAGGCCGGTGGCCGCGTTGTGCGCGGAGACCTTGGCGGCAGGCACCGCGCCGCCCGAGGCGTCCGTAATGGTTCCGTTGAGCGATGCACTGCCGATCTCGGACTGCGCCAAAGCGGTGGCAGCCAGTGCAAAGATACACGTGTAAAGTCTAATCATTTGTGCGTTCATATCCCCAATATTCCCGTACGGATATTCTACCCCGGCGGTTCGTTCAGGCGAGAAGAATTTGGTGCCAAATCGATGACGAATTGCGGAGAAACACGCCGCCCGGCCGGCGCATAGAAAAATCCAATCCGCTCCATAGAAAGTTCCATCTTCAAAGCCCCAGCCCGAGGAGGGACAATGGCTGAAACTGTCCCAAAAAACTAGGAATGGTCCCACGATGAACCTCCTGAAGAACATTGGCGCCTTTGCCCTGCTCGCCGCTCCGGCGGCGGCGTTTGCGCAGGCCGCGCCAGATATCAACGCTAAAATCGCGGCCCTGGAAGCCGCCACCAAATCCGCGCAGAGCGCCGGCGACAACGCCTGGATGCTGGTCAGTTCCGCCCTCGTGCTGATGATGACCGCTCCCGGATTGGCCCTTTTCTATGGCGGCCTGGTGCGCCGCAAGAATGTGCTCTCCACCATGATGCACAGCTTCATTCTGATGGCCGTAGTGACGGTGATCTGGGCGGTGGTCGGCTACAGCCTGGCCTTCGGCGGATCTTCGCCTTACTTCGGCAATTTCCAGTTCGCGTTCCTCGATGGCGTGGGCGCCACGCCCAACGCGGATTACGCCGGCACCATTCCGCACGCCACCTTCATGGTGTATCAGTTGATGTTCGCCATCATCACTCCCGCGCTGATTTCCGGCGCCTTCGCCGAACGCATGAAGTTCAGCGCCATGCTGCTCTTCACCGTGCTCTGGACCCTGGTGGTCTATTTCCCGATGGCTCATATGGTGTGGGGCAAGGGCGGAGCGCTTAACGCGTTTTCCGGCGGCAGCATCCCGTGTTTCGATTTCGCCGGCGGCACAGTGGTGCACATCACCAGCGGCGTATCGGCACTGGTTTGCGCCATCTATCTCGGCAAGCGAGTCGGGTTTCCCAGCGGCGCCATGAAGCCGCACAACCTGGTGATCAGCACCATCGGCGCTGGCATGTTGTGGGTCGGCTGGTTCGGCTTCAACGCCGGTAGCGCGCTGGCCGCCAACGGCTTGGCAACGAGCGCCTTCGTGGCCACTCACTTCGGGGCCGCCGCCGCCACCCTGGCCTGGATGGCGGTGGAATGGATGGACGCCGGCAAGCCCAGCGTTCTCGGCGCCATTTCCGGCTGTGTCGCGGGACTGGTGGCCATTACTCCGGCATACGGTTTCGTCAAGCCCTTCCCGGCCATGGCGATCGGCATCTGCGCCGGCGTGCTCTGCTACTTCATGGTCACGCGCGTCAAGCGCAAGTTCGGCTATGACGACGCGCTGGATGCTTTCGGCGTACACGGCGCGGGCGGCACGCTCGGCGCTCTCCTCACCGGCGTCTTCGCCACCAACGCGATCAACGACGCTCTGAAGGACGCTGCCGGCAAAGTACAACCGCTCGGCCTGGTGGACGGCAACGGCGGCCAGATACTCAACCAATTGGGGGGCAGCGCCATCGCCTGGGGACTGGCCATCGTGGGCACGCTCGCGATCCTCAAGATCGTGGATCTCACGGTCGGCTTGCGGGTAACCAAAGAGCAGGAAAGCGACGGTTTGGATCTCAGCATGCATAACGAGGAAGGGTATATTTTCGAGAACTAGCGGCAGACCTGTTACGGTGAGCATATGAAAAAAATTGAGGCGATCATCCAACCGTTCAAACTGGACGACGTGAAGGAAGCTCTGAAGAATATCGGCATCGACGGCATGACCATCACCGAGGTCCGCGGGCACGGCCGCCAAAAGGGCCACAAAGAGGTCTACCGCGGGCAGGAGTACAACGTGGATCTGCTGCCCAAGGTCAAAGTAGAACTCGTCGTGTCCTCCGAGCGAACCGATGAGGTGGTGACCACCATTATCGGCGCCGCGCGTACCGGCAAGATCGGCGATGGCAAGATCTTCCTCTACGAGGTGCAGGAAGCCATCCGGATCCGTAATGACGATCGCGGCGAATCAGCCATCTAACGGCAGTGCGTCGCGCATCCGCCAGCAATTCCTGGCTACGGGCGACGCGCTGACCGCGCTTGCCGAACGTTCCGCCGAGGTTGATCGCCTGGTGATGGACGCCGCGGAGCGCCTGCTGTTCCCCGCGCTCGCCTCTAGCGTCGCGGTGCTCGCGGTGGGCGGGTACGGCAGGCGGCAGCTTTTCCCCTACTCGGACATCGACGTGCTTCTGCTGTTCCCCTCCGAACGGCACATCGCGGCCGCCAAGGAGGCCATCTCGGCATTCCTCCAGCATCTGTGGGACGCCGGCCTGCGCATGAGCCACTCGGTGCGTACTCCCGACGAATGCGCCGAGGTGCACGATTC
>JAPKZC010000831.1:24666-34142 GCA_026394025.1 Candidatus Solibacter sp. | reverse complement strand
ACCGCACCCTCTACGCCGGACTGGCCGACCGCCTGCCGCGTTTCATCCACGCCAATCGCGATGCCCTGGTCCGCAATCTGGCGCAACTCACCCGCGACCGACATACAAAGTACGCCGCCACGTTCTATCATCTGGAGCCGAACGTCAAGGACACGCCCGGCGGCCTGCGCGATTACCAACTGGTCTGCTGGCTCGGACAGTTGCGCGACGGCGCCGCGGCCCCCACCACCGAACTACGCGACGCCTATCACTTTCTGGCCCGCCTGCGCTGCTACCTCCACATCCAGAGCGGCCGCGACAACAACCTGCTGAACTTCGACGCGCAGGATGCCCTGGCCGAGCACTGGCATCTTCCGGACGCCGCCCAGTGGATGCGCGAGTACTACCGGCATTCGCGCGCCATCTACCGCGCCGCCATTCGCGCGCTCGAAGCCGGCGAAGGCCAGGCCAGCTCTCTCTTCGCGCAGTTCCGCGATTTCCGTTCCCGCGTTTCCAACGCCGAGTTCAGCGTGCACCGCGAACGCGTCCATTTCCGCGCCCCTCAACGGCTGGACGTGGAGCCCGAACTTGCCCTCCGCCTGTTTGAATTCGTGGCCCGTCACGGCGTGCGCCTTTCCTCCGAAGCCGAGCAGCGCATCGAAGCCCGCCTGCCCCGCCTGCGCGATCATTTCCTCAACCCCCAGCCGCTATGGCCAGTGCTGAGCCAGTTGATGGCGCTGCCGCACGCGCCCACCGCCCTGCGCGGGATGCATGAAACCGGCGTACTGACCGCCATCTTCCCCGAACTCGCCGAAATCGAATGCCTGGTGATCCGCGACTTCTTCCATCGCTACACCGTGGACGAGCACACCCTGGTCACGCTGCAAAACCTCTGGAGCCTGCGCACCACCGTTGAGCCCTCGCTCCGCACCTTCCGCGATTTGCTGGCGGAGATCAAGGAGCCGGGCGTCCTCGCCTTCGCCCTCCTCTTTCACGACGCCGGCAAGGGCACGCCCACCGAAGGCCACGTGGACGCTTCTCTCCGTCTCGTGCAGGATCCCATGACGCGCATTCAGATGCCCTGGCACGATCGCGACATGGTGACGTTCCTGATTGGCCGCCACCTGGACCTGTCCACGGCCATGTTTTCGCGCGATGTCTCGGACCCCCAGACCATTCGCGACGTGGCCCATCAGATAGGCACGGTGGAGCGTCTCAAAGTGCTGACCCTGCTCACCTATGCCGATATCAGCGCGGTCAATCCCACGGCCATGACCCCCTGGCGCGCCGAGCAACTCTGGCAGCTCTACCTCATGGTCTACAACGAGCTCACCCGCGAGTTGCAGTCAGAGCGCATCGAAGCCGTCCCCACGGGCTCCCCGGAGCGCATCGCCTTCCTCCAAGGTTTTCCCGTGCGCTACCTGCGCACCCACTCCGAAACTGAGATCGACGAGCACGTGGCGCTCGAAGAAAAGAGTCGCAAGCGCGGTATGGCGGTGGATGTCCGCAAGCTGGATTCGGCGTGGCAACTGACCCTGATCGCGCACGATCGCCCCGGCCTGTTCGCTTCCGTGGCCGGAACCCTCTCCTGCTTCGGCATGAACATCCTGAAGGCTGAGGCTTTCTCCAACCTGCGCAGCCTGGTGCTGGACACCTTCACCTTCGCCGACCCGGCGCGCACGCTGGACCTCAACCCCAGCGAAATCGAGCGTCTCCACGCCACCGTGGAGCGTGTGCTATCTGGCAAGGCCGACGTGAAGGAACTGCTGCGCAACCGTCCGAAACCCGTGCTCCCCAGCCGCAAGGCCGGCATTGTATCGCGCGTGGTCTTCGATTCCGAAGCCAGCGCCACGGCGACTCTAGTCGAGATCGTCGCCGAAGATCGCCCCGGCCTGCTCTACGATTTGGCGACCGCGATCTCCGTCAACGGCGGCAACATCGAGGTTGTACTGATCGACACGCAGGCGCACAAGGCCATCGACGTCTTCTACGTCACCGCCAACGGTGGCAAACTGAATGCAGAGAAACAGGCCGCGATTCGGGTGGCCGTGGAAAAGGCGGCGGGCGTAGCGGGCCGGTAGTTTTCAAGCTTGCCAGGTAGAGCGTTTCGCTACCTCAGAAGAAGCAGGCTGCGCTTGCTGTCATTGCCGAATTCCGAGAAGCGAACAGCGTTGGACCTGATGATGCGCTCAATCTGCGAAGTCGAACAGTTACCGGTTTGCAGCAGAACCACTTTTGGCGGCGAGCCCAGTGCGAGGCTGAGGTTCACGAAGTCCTTGTCCTTGGTCAGGAGCGTGAACTGATTCGCCCCGGCATATTCCCATATTGCGGCATCGGAGGTACTTCCGAGCCCGACGGCAGTGACGTGAACTGAGCCGGGAAATAGATCGGCGAGCTGTTCGGCGAGTCCCGGAGCGAGATTTTCGTCAACGAGAAGCTTCAAGAATGGAGATCCTCTCCGGAATGCTGGCGAAGAATTCGTAGACTGCCTGGAAGTCTTCCTTCTCCAGATACGGAAAGTCTCTCAGAATCTCGTCTTCTGACATTCCCGATGCCAGATAGGATGCCATGTCATAGACCGTGAAGCGCAAGCCACGAATACAGGGCTTTCCGCCCATTTTGCCCGGCTCAACGGTGATCCGTGGATTCAGATTGGCCATAACCCAGCACCATAATACCTGTTCCGCAGCCGTACAGGGTGGCAGGAGCCAGGAAGGAATGCGGATGCGGGTCGGATCGGACTAATCCTTGACGTTCGCCTTGGGAATGTGCTCACATGTCCAATATTACAGATCTTGAGGTCTGTAGGTCGTATTCCGCAAAGGAGTTTCGCATGGTGAACCGAATTCTCGTTGTAGCCGCGCTCATCGGTTTGGCGTCTCTGCCGATTCGGGCAGCCGACGTGCCGATCGTCAATGCCGGGTTTGAGGAGGCCGTGCCGCCCTGCGGAGCGGGAGCGTTTTGCGACACAGCAGCCGTGCCTGGATGGACCAAATCCCCAGCCACGGCCGTTATTGGCACTTGGAGAGTTTCCACCCGCAACTTTCCGGCTGGTGCTCCGGAAGGCGTGAATGCTGCATATATCGGCTACAATGGCATGGCCAATGGGAGTCTCTCTCAGACCCTCAGCGCAACGCTGCAGCCCAATACTGCCTACACGCTCGTCTACAGCGTCGGCGCTCGGCTCGATGCCATTGCGTTTGGCGGATACAGTGTTGAACTGCGCGCCGGTTCTACCATCCTTGCATCAAGTTCGTCCCCGACGCCGCGCACCGGGACTTTCGTCATTGGCCAGGTAATCTATTCCTCAATAAACGCCAATCCCGGGTTGCTTGGACAAAGGCTCGAAATCCGCCTTATAGGGCTAACCCCAGATACGCAGGAGAGCTTCGACAAGATCTCGCTCGACGCTACTCCGACCAGCATGACCAGTTCCGCCAGTCAGATTGCGGTGGGCGGAGCCTGGAAAACCAGCCTCACCCTCGTGAACCTCTCGGCGGCGCAGAATCCGGTCAGAGTGGCGTTTCGGGGGGACGATGGCCGTCCCCTGACCCTGCCCTTCGTCGTTACTCAACAGGGAGCTACCCAGGCGGCATCGGGCTCGTCGGTCGAGCGGACGGTGCAACCCGGCGCCACCTTGCTGATTGAATCCGAGGCGCCGTCCTCCGCCACGGTCACCGGCTGGGCGGAAGTGATCAGTTCGGGTCCGGTCGCGGGTTTCGCCATCTTCCGCCAGCGAGGGCCGGATAGCAGAGATTCGGAAGGCACCTCTCCATTGGAAAGCGGCGGAACTGCCAGTTTGCTGCTGCCCTTCGACAATACCGCGGGGTTCGTGACCGGCGTGGCCCTGGTCAACGCGACCAGCGAGGCGGTGATTGTCACTGCCACGATACGCGACGACAACGGCGCTCAGATCGGTTTGCAGGCTGTCGCGCTGCCAGCCATGGGACACACTTCGTTTGGGGTCACGGACCGATTCTCAATGACCAGCGGCCGGCGCGGCATCATCGAGTTCCGCAACACGGCGGGCGGAGCAGTGACGGGCCTCGGGCTGCGATTCAGTTCCTTCGGCAGCTTTACGTCGATACCTCCCGCGCGGTAGCGGCCTGAGGTTACTCCTACCGCGCCCGCTGCCAGGCGTCGGCGAGCGCGACGTCCTGTGCGACCTTCGCGGTCAGCGCGTTCAGGTCCACATAGCCGACGCGGTTGAGCAACTGCGGCTTGTACTGTGCGGTGGCAATCGCCGCATAGCGCTGCCAGTGGGCCAGCGCGGTCTTCAGGTGCGCGACGGCTTCCTGTTTGCGTTCCAGAGCGCCCGTGGCGTCGTAGAGGGATAGCTGTGTCGCGCCGAGGATCTTGGCGGCGTAATAGTTGCCGAGGTGGGCCATGGCCTCATAGTCGCCGAGGGTCAGGCGCAGTTCCCTGCTGTTGGCGGGGCGCAACTCGGCGACTAGCTTCAATGTAGCGGCAGCGCCACCTTCCAAAGCAGCCGCAACCTGGAGCGGCGTGATGCCCTCCATCGGCTTGCCGTCGCGCACCCGGTCGCGCCAGGTGCGGATGTTGAGGATGCCGGCGCCGGGCATGGTCTCGCCTTCCATGAAGTGCTTCACGGTGTAGAATCCCCTGTGGCGCGGATGGCTCAGACAGGCTTCGGGAAACCACTTGAGATCGATATCGCCCCAGAAGAAACGGGTCACCAGCGGAATGATGCGCGAGGCTTCTTCCGACGCCAGCAGCAGTTTAGCGGCGGGGACGCCGGGGAAGCGCTGCGCCAGCGTGTGTTCAAACAGCGCATCGGGGAGCGACGGTTCGTAGCTGAGGCGGCCCCACAGCATGAAGCTAAACCACTGCTTCTCGATCACCAGCGGACGCGGCGTCTCCGGTTCCGTGCCGAGGAAATCGCGGCCCCAGATGGTGCCGTCGGGGCCCATGTAGAATCCGGCGAGCTTATCGGGTCCCGGGAGATTCTTGATGTAGGCGCGCGCGTACTCGGGGTCGGCCCAGCGGAAGCTGTAAATGTCGTCATTGCGCACCGTCATCCACATGCGGAGATTGGCGGGCAGTTCCGCGAGCGATTCCTTAGCGAAGGGCGGCGCGGGGGAGGAGAGCATGTGCGCCACCGAGTATTTGAAGCTCAGGTCGAAGCGCGAGGGATAGGGCTTCCAGGCTTCGAGAATCGGGGACAGCGCGGTCTGGTGATAGCGGTGAATGAGGCGGAACTCGCGGCCGGGCTGGAGCTTCAGGGCGTCGCGGATGCCTTCGCCGTAGGTCTTCCAGAGCCAGGGTTCCTTGGCGAATTCATCTTTGCGGTCCCTCATCTCCTCGCCGGCGGTGATGCCCATGCCGGCCAGCAGGGGATAAGTCAGCACGGTCTCGCGCACGCTCTTGCGGAAGTAATCGATGGTGACGGTGTTATCCTGCGCCGGCGTGATACCGTACTTGCCATCGGTGCCGAAGGTGAAGATGTTCCAGGTGAAAAGATATACCGCGATGCCGCGATCTTTCGCGTACTGCATGACGTCGCGCCAGAAGCGGATCTTCTCGGCGATCGTCAAGCGGCGGACGGTTTCGACGTTGCGCAGCATCTCGGGCCGCGTCATGTCGGTGCCATTGAAGGAAAACGTGTCGTCGAGTTTCAGGGTGGTGCGCTGCACATCGTCGAGCGCGACGTCTGGATACTCGGGGACTTTGACCAGCGAAGGGAAGGGGTGCAGGCTCCACAGCGAGAGCACGTTATAGCGATGGCGCGCCAGCTCGTCGAGGAAGGTGCGCCAGAAATCGAAGCTCCACATTTCGGGGATGTTCTGCTGCGCGGCGTCGCCCGAATCGGAGTAGCTCGGGGTGCGCACATCCAGCGGGATGTTGAACTTGATGCCGCGCTGAGCGATGTAGGGCGTGTGGTCTGAATCGCGCAGGGCGTCCAGCGCATCGAGGCGGATGGCTTCGGCGAGGTCGAGTCCGCCGTACAGAGCGCCGGCGGCATCGGGGGCGAGTACGATGTAGGTGCGGCGCGCGGCTTCCTGCTTGACGCGGATGGCGTAGGCTTGCTGCGCGGTGGATTTCAGCGCGGCCACGCCGAACTGCGCGGCGAGGCGCGCGGCGCCGGCGCCAGAGGCGAGGACGAAGCGGGTGGGCGCGGTATCGCCGGCGAGTCCACTAAGCGCGCCTTCGGCGAGCGTGATGCCGCGGCCGGAAAGCGCGCGGTGAATCTCCCCGGCGGCGAACTGAATTTGCGGTACGGCGGACTCACAGCGGAGCGAAGCAGTGCGCGGCTGGGCACAAAGGCCGGCGGCGCTCAGCGCGATGGAAAGAAGCAGCCTGTGATACATGCGATTGAATGTTATCACCGCGGCAGTGCGGTGGCGAGGGCTCGCGGCACTTCGATCACGCTGACGGGGCGCATTCCGGCGGGCAGCGGCACTTCCGTAGAGCTCCAGAAGTCGCGCGTTCGGACCAGACCGCCCGAATGGTAGATCCACCACTCGCCGCTGGAGCGGATGGCGGCCGGGGACGCAGTGCCCTTGGCGGTGAAGGCGTCGGTGGACGGGCCCCACGGACCCAGCGGGCTGTCGGCGAAGGCAACCCGCAGGTTCTGCATCGGCCAGGTGTTGTCGTTGTGCAGCAGCGCGTAGCGAGTCCCAAGCGACAGAATCTGGGCATCGCGCACGGCGTAGTTGTTGTCGAAGAGCAACTGCGATTCGGAGAAGGTTTCGAAATCGCGCGTGGTGGCGTACCAGATGCGAGGATTGCTCTCCACGTCTCCCTGGAAGGCCTGAATGAAATTCTTCGCGATGGTGCAACTCCAGGTGACGAGGAACTGGCTGCCATCGTGAAAGAGGTTGGGCGAGTTCAGATCGAGCGCGTTCTTGCCGGCCATGACGTCGGTGAACGCCGGGGCGGACCACGTAAACAGATCTTGCGACGTGGAATGAGCGAGGCCCTTAGCGTTGGACCAGAGCGCGTGCACGAAGCCGTCGGGACCGCGGAAGATGCGCGCGGATTCGGCGGGCAGCGAAACGCGCGTGAGGGTCCACTGCGTGCCGGTTGTCCAGGCGAGGCGTCCGCCCGGCATCGCGGCCAGCCAGGCGGAGGCCGGCGGGATCACGGGCTTGATGGCCGCGCCCTTGGCGATATACACTTCGGAGCGCACGGCGCCGGTCTTCGGATTCCAGCCGTCTAAACCGGCGAGAACGTTTTCCATGGTGAATTCCGCGGCTTCGGCATCGCTCAATTGACGCGCCCACGGGACGCGTGCGGAAGACCCGGCGCCGGAGCCGGTACTGCGATACTCTGCATAGCGGACCGTCTTCTCGCGGGCGGGGTCGTTCCAGTTGTTCCAGCCCTCGGGGCGGATGGCGTCCGACATTTCGGTATTCAGAAAGACCGTCGCGGACCACGGCCGCCACGGGCGTCCCAGGAAGGTCTTCGTGCAGCGCTCGAAGTACGCGGCCGAGCCACAGAAGATGAAATCCGTGGCGCGTTCAATGTAGCAGCGGTCGAAATATTGGCGGCCCGCCTGAGGGAGCAGCGTGTCCTGATAACCGAGGAAGCGGCAGTTCCGGAAGATGCCGCGGTCGCCCATTATGGTGAGGGCGACCGCCTGTCCCTGGTTGCCGGCGGAGTTCTCGAAGGTCAGGTTCTCGGCAGAGAAATCGTTGGCCTGGATGAAGACAGTCTGCGTGGCGAAGGTGTTGATGGGGCCCTTCGGCCCCGGCAGGCCGGCGTGGGAATTGTTGGTGATGACGGTGGTGAGCGGGTCGTCACCATGGAAGGTGAGGAAAGGTTTGCCGTAGGGGACGACGACACGCTCCTTGTAGACTCCGGGTTGGATGTGGATCACGGAGTGAGGAGCGGCGGCATCGACGGCGGCCTGCACGGTTGGATATTGGCCTGTGGGGCCGACCGTCAATTTCGGGCCGGCGGCAGTCAGGCCGCAAGCGAACAATAAAACCGCAGAAGCTCGCATCTGCCAGCTATTATAGGCACGGGTCAGAAGCGGACTGCGTAGCGGACGAAGACGCCGCGGCCGGGAGCGTCGAGGCCCCAACTGATGCCGCGATAGTTGTGGTCGGTGAGGTTCTCCAACTCGAGCGAGATATCCTGCCGCTCGCCAATGTGGAAGCCGGCGCGCACGCCGATGGTGGCGTAGCCGCCGACCTTGGTAAACAGCGACGAGGAAGCGACACCGACGCCGAGGACTCGATCCTGCACCTGGGCGAGGGTTTCACGCGTCGGGAGCAGGATGCCGCCCGAGACCAGGCCGCGGGCAATTGCGCCGTTGTTGAAAAAGGCGGCGATGCTGCTGCGGGTGCGTGCGGCGCCCACCCTGCGGTCGGAAAGATCGAGGCTGGAGAGGCGATCCTGGCGCCAAGATGCGTGGAGAATCGGTTCTATCCAGAAGCGGGTTCCACGCGGCACATAGCGAAGGCGCAGATAGCCATTCATCGGCGGAGTGCCGCCTTCGATATTCGGGGCGAGGCCTGTGCGCTGGTCCTTTGCGTAGAGCCATGTGAAGCTGCTGCCCACGAACCAATCGCGGGCGGGCTTGTACTCCAGGCGCGACTCCACACCGTAGATGCGCGCCTCGTCGAAGTTGGTGCGCACCAGCACGGGACTGCTGGAGGCCGCCACGAAAACCACGCCATTGGCATTCTGGCTGGTGATGCGTTCGCTGCCCAGCGTCTTGCCGACAGCGCCGCCGGGAAGGATGAGCGACTGCTTGGCGATGTTGTCGTGAATGCGGTTGGCGAAGACAGTGACTTCGCCGCTCACCTTGGCGCGCACGAGGCGGGCGCTGCCTTCGTAGGTCAGGCTGGATTCGGGTTTCACCTGGACCACCGCCACACCGGTGGATACGGCATCCGTGCCGGCGGTGGAGCCGACGGTGGCGCCCATACCGGCCAGGTCTGGCGCGGCCACTTCGAAGCCCGATCCGGTGAGCCCGAGCGTGCCCAAGTCGGTGATGTGGGGAGCGCGGAAGCCGCGGCTCACGCTGGCGGCCAGATGGAAGCCGGGAGTGGCGGCGACGCTGCCGCCAAGGCGGAAGGCGAAGCTGCCATCTCGCAGGGAATCGTTAGGCCAGAGCGGAAGTCCGCCGACCAGCGGACTGTCGGCGGCGCGGGAACGATAGGAGGCGGCGTTGAAACGGAGATTGCCGAGCAGGCGGAGACGGCCGCCGGCGAGGTTCGCGACGCTTTGCAGGTAAGCGCCGCCGTTGTGATAGAGACTGCCATCGGGCACGCGGCCGCGCCGCGGCGAGAAGAGATTGGTGGCGGGGTTGTAGCCGTAAGACGGGGCGGCGATGCGCTCGCGGTAGAAATCGCCGCCGGCGGCGAGAGCGAACTGCGGAGTGAGCTGTTTGGCCGCGCCGAGCTGAACGCCGTGTACCGAGGTGCGCTCGGGCTCGTGGTTGATGGCGGCGCGCGGGTTTCCGTTGCCCCCCTGGTTGACGCGCTCTTCGCGCTGGGCGTTGTAGGAGTATGTCGCGGAGAACTGGT
>JAPKZC010000831.1:0-24653 GCA_026394025.1 Candidatus Solibacter sp. | reverse complement strand
AACTGGTCGAGCCAGCCGAGACGGCGTCCATCATAGCGCAGGTAAGCGAAGTCGAGCATGAGATTGCGCAGCTCGGCTTGCAGGTTGCCGTCGCCGCCCAGCAACTGGTCGGCGCGTTTGCCGCCGTCCTGCTGGCTCCGCTGGTAGTGCGCGATGAACTGCGAATCGCCTTGCAGCCGGTAGGAGGTGTGCAGCAACCCGCCGTATTGCGTGAAGGCAGTGTCGTTCATGCGGCCGGGATAAAAAACCGTCGAGGGGAGGCCGAGGAAGCGTGTGAGGGCGGAATGCGAATCGATGCCGCCGCCGGTTCTCAGGCGACTGGAGCGGCGTCCGGCGAAGTTACCCAACATGCCGAAACGCCCGCTGGAGTAAGAAGAGGAGAGGTTGGAACCGAAGCCCGCGTCGGCGCTATTGAGGAAACTGCCGACTTCCCCGCGGAAACCGGTGACGCCGCTGGTGTAGGGCGATGCGGAGAGGAACTGTATGCTGCCGCCCAGCGCGTCGCTGCCGTACATGGCGCTGTTGGGGCCGCGCAAGATCTCCACCGAATCGACATTGCTGGACTCGATCAGGTTGAAAAATGTGTTGACGCCGCCGCGCATGGCGGATGTGGAATAGCGCACGCCGTCGATAAAGACGTTGACTTTGGCGGCGGTGAGTCCGCGGACGAAGATGCCGCCCATGGTGGGACTGGTGCGCTGGCTATCGACGCCGGCCTCTTCGGCGGCGATCTGCGAGGTGACGCTTTTGGCGCGCGATGAGATATCCTCGCGAGTGATGACGCTGACCGATTGCGGCGAGGAGCCAGTGCCCACAATCTGACCGGCGACGGCGGTGACGGTGACGGAATCGGGTGTGGGCGCCGCGTCCAATACTACCTCAACGACTTCCTTTCCGGAGGTCAGATGCAGGGGCAGGCGGCGCTCCAAGCCGGCACGGCGGACCAGCAAAACGTAGTCGCCGGGCGCCACGGCGGCGATCTGGAAATCACCGTTTGGGCCGCTGGTGGCGCGGGCCAGCGCGTTTTGGCGCGCGTCGAGAATCTGCACGGAGGCTTGCGCCACGGGGACACCCGCGGTATCCCGGACCACACCGGAGATGGCGTCGGCTGCAAAGATCGCGGTAACGGACAAGAGGAGCAGCGTTAGGAATCGCATGATAGTAGCCCGATCAATTACGGTAACGTGTCACGCTGAACTACTACCACCGGCAGTAGACGGATTTTCCCGCGCCATTCACCGCGGCGTGCTTAGCGAGATCGGCTGCCCGCGCCCAATCGCTGCGAGGCGCCGCATTTGCCGGGCGGGCAAGGCGCGGCCGAAAACCGCCACGCCACCGATGTAGCCCGTGAACCCGACATTGCGCCCACTGTGGATCACGCGCCCGATGGTAAACGGCCCGCCATCCCGCGGGCTTGGCGGCGTGTAGAGATCGTGCGCGAACCAGAAGGGGTTCGCCTTGATGGCGGCCAACTCGCGCTTCACCACTTGGTTGCCGCGCAGCGTGACGCGAACTTTGGTGAACGGGAAAGTGTGCAGTTCCACTCGCTCCTCGCCGCGTGTTTCGATCACGGTCCGCGAAAGCGGCCGGCCCTCGGGCGGCTGGTATAACTGATCTTTGGGGAACGCCGGATCCTCGCCGGGCTGCAAGCCCGGAATGCGGTGCAACTGCGCCTGCACCCAACCCTTGTAAGGCCATTGGAAAAAGGGATGCGCTTCGGGACTCTCGATCCAGAACTCCGACGCTTTGCCGTCCAGGTACGCCGTCACGGTATGCTTCTGGTTGTCGAAAGAGAAGCCGACTGCGACCCACGCCCGGTCCAGCGCTTCGGCCGGAGATCCGGCGGGCACCGTGGGAATTACTTCGGGCGTGACGGCCAGATTGCGGGCGTGCGGGCGTACCGATCACCGAAAGAACTACCGCCATTCTCGGAGACGTGCACCGCGTTAGCGCCGTTGTTGGCGGCCAAGCCGGCGAATAGAGCGTACTGCCGCATGCCGTGCTCCACGCGGAGCGCCGGTCCGGCCGCGCCCGCCAGATCCGTGCCTTCGTGCCAGATACCGGCGATGGCGTGGTTGCCGCTCTCGCGGATCAGCCAGACCACCATGGAGACCGAACGCTTCGGACCCTTCACGTCCAATCCCGAATCGTGCAGGCGTTGGCGCGGCACCAGCAGGCAGGGGCGGAAGTCGCCCTCGCTTTCCACCTTCAGTTGGATGGCCTGTCCGAACGGTCCCCGGCCGAGCAGAGGGAAGTCCTCGTAAGTCGCCGCGCGCCCCTGATTCCAGTAGTCGCGGACGTAGTTGACGGCATCCAGGCGAAAGTCGTGCCGGTCGCCGGGAGCCTGATGAGCGTCGAAGCGTCCGTTTCCCGCGATGCCGTCTTCGCGCTTGACAAAATCCCATAACGCGACGAATCCGGGCGTGCGGCGGACCTCATCCACGCGGCGCTGATAGGCGACCTTGTTCTGCGCGGGAGGTGCGGCAAGCATGACCGCCGTCGCGGCAAGTTGAAGAAGGAATGCGAAGAGGCGCATGGAGGTGTCCTATTGAATATTCAGTGTGACGGTGTTGGCGGTTTGCCCGTTCACCGTCAGGACCACGTCGCTCTCGCCTCGCCCCGCCAAGGTGGCAGGCAGCGAGATATCCACCTGGTCCAGACCCTGGTACTGCGGTTGCGCACCGGCGTAGAGTACCGGAACGGCGACGCCGTGCACCGTGCAAGTGGCTTCTGGCGCGCCGCCCGGCCCGCGGATTCCCGTGCCATACAGGCTGACGTATACCGCGGAGTCCGCGGTCAACAGAATCGGTGTGGCTGCGCAGGCGCCGGAGCAGCGGAAGACCTCCACCGGCGATCGCGTTTTGGTCCGCTCGTCCACGCGGATGGCCACCGCCGCGGCCACGCCCTTGCCGTTCGAGTTCGCGGCAAACAGACCAGGCGCGATGGGCTGCACTGGGACCGTGGTCAAAAGAGGTCCGACGGGTCCGCCTTGCAGGGTCAACCTCGCGGCGCCCGCCGCGGTTCCTTTGGGGATCTGGAAGTTGACCTGCCCTGGCGATATCAGGATCAGCGGAGCCAGTCGCATGTCGCCCGCCGCGTCGCGCACTTCCAGGCTGACGTCATTGAGCGCCGTAGGCAGCGGCGTCACCGTGCTCAGAATGGTGCGCTGCGCGAGGTTCGCCCCGAAGGCGGAAGCCAGCGATTCCGGCGCCAAGACCGGAGCGCCCGATGCCGCCGATCCCGCCGCAAGCACGGGCGGAACGCCAGCCGGAACGGTCCGCGCCGTGAGGCGGAAGGGCTCTCCCGCGGAATTCCGTACATTGACGGAAAGCTTCAACGAGGGCGCGGTTTGATCCACCGTCACCCCGTTGTCCTGCAAAGCCACGGCAGACACCGCGGTGTCAAGCGTGACGTGGATGGTGCCGGTGTTGGCCTGCGTCGGGTCCGATACGGCGACGGTCAAGAGGCCGTTCGCCTGGTGCGCCAACACGCTCGCCACTGCGTCCGAGGTAATGCCGGCCACCGTCTTTCCGGGCGTCCAGAAGTTCACCGCACGAATGCCGAGCGTACCGTGCGACACGGCCTGTGCGTCGGCGTCGTTCTGCACCGTCTCCACGGCGGGGGCGGCGGCATAGGCGGCGGTCTCCGCGGCGCTCTTGCCGGGCAGCAGGATGTAAGAGTACGCCGCAGCCGCGGGCGTCAAGCTATGGTCAAACCACAGCGTCTGATATGTTGCCGATAGCGCCGTGGTGGAGCCACCGGCGTTGATCTCGCTCCAGGCGCCGGGGCGGGTTTCCTTCAGCGATTTCCACGGAGCCTTGCCGGGGAAGACGTACCCGATGCTTGCACCCGCGTTCGCGCCCGCCAGATGAGCCCACGCGAAGTCCGGGTCGGACGTGAACGCAGCGGAAGCTGTGAGCCGCCGGTTCTCGACAATAGTCTCCACGGCCTGTCCCGCCGCCGTACTGCGGATATCCGCGCCCAGCGCCACTAGCTCGTTGTCGAAAAGAAACCAGGATTTTCTGGCGCTCAACTGCCGTCCGTCGGGTTGGAGCAGCATCATCGCAGCGCTGTAGCCTTCGAGCGACGTGCCCCCCACGATGTTGCTGCCGCCCACCTGGCTCTGCCGCGCTGTCGCCCCCGCAATCACCGTGGTGCCGGGGAGGCGCTGCGCGTTGACGGTGGGCCAGAACGTGTCGGCGAACTGCGTCAGGTCGGCATTGTAGAGGTAGACCATGCCGTCGCTGGTGTGCCAGCCTTTGAGATTCTCGCTGTTAATGCTCTCGTAGTTGTAGATGCGAGTGGAGTGCATGGCGATGCCCGCGGCCCAGGTGGGGCGGAGGTGGACCACGCGATCCATCGACGCGTATACCCGGCTCGTGTACGGCATCTCGGCGGGCGCGATTGTGGGATCGTCCAGAATACGCCGCGCGTCGCCGATCAGGTCGAGCGCCAGGCCGGAGGAATAGTCGCGCGAGGTGTCGTCTTGCAGCCAACGTTTAATGGCGCTGCGCAGCGGCACTGCCTCGGCGGGCGGAGCGTACTGCGTGATGCGCAGCAGATAGCCGATGGTGCTGTGCCCGGTGGCGTGGTCCGAGCTCCCGCTCCGCGAGATGGCGCGCCCGCGCACCATGTCCATCAGCGCGCCCCTGTAGAGCAGCGGCGCGAACCCGTCGGCCACCCATCGCGCCACGTTGGCCCGTCCCGCGTCCTTGACGTCCCACGGCGAGCCGGCCAGCAGATAGAGCAGGTTCGCCACGTCGTTGAGCAGCACCACTCCGTAACTGCCCGTGTAGGGATGCCGCGTGTGTTGCAGGAACGACCCGTCCAGGTAGAACCCGTCGCCGGCCGTGACGTACGCAAACACCGGACTCAGCGCGCTCACCGCGAGCGACACCTTGGCCGCATCCTTCACCAGCACGCCGCGCAGCAGGGCGATCTTGCATTTGTCGGCGAGGTTGGCGCCGGTGGAAACGGTGTTGACAATCATCACGCTCGGGTTGGAATCGAAGCGCTCCACGGCCGCCATGTAGCGCGCCAGTTGCTCCGCGCTGAGCTGGTCGTAAAGCAGAATCGCGATATCCACGAGTTGCGCCGGGGTGCCGATCTCCCAATCCCACCAGTTGTCATATTCGCTGGAGCGCGCGTTGTAGCGGTGCCCGTCCATCCACTCCAGGCCGGAGACGATATCGGCGAGCAGCGCCGCATCCTGATAGAGACCCTGTCCCGGCGTGGCCCAGGCAACGGCCATATCGCGCAAGCGGCCGTAGCTGCTACTGATGTCGGCGGAAATGTTGGTGCGGGCGATGTCCGTCCAGAGCGTGGTCCGCGCGGCGAATTTCTCCAGCGAATTCCACTGCGAGCGCGCCGTGGATTCGATGGACGAAAGCCGCGAGCGCACGGCGGGCAGTGCGCTATCCAGCGCGGCGCCGCCGGTCAGCGTCTGCCGCCAGCGAAGGCGCAGATTGTCCAGATCGTCCGCCCTGCACAGCAAGGGCGCCAGGCAAAGCAGCAAGGTGCGGTTCCGCATCGTGATTATTCCCCGCGACTGTCCAGGAACGTGATAACGTGGCCACGTAGCGCTGCCACGAATCGCTTGAAGCTCAGGTCTTCGGCCGGCTGAGTGATTTGCGTTCTTGCGGCATTCGTCGCCATCACCAGGCAGGCGGAGCTGTAAACCCGCTCGAGCACGAGGCGCCTGCATAACAGCTCATACCGCTTGCTGTAGGACGCCGCCGCGAAAGCCGGGTCCACCTTGAAATATGGTTCTTTGTTGCGCACGGGTCGCTGGACCCTGATGCAGTCTTCCAGCAGGAAGAAGTAACCCAGGAAGGGCGCCGGCGACTGGCCGAACCGGCCTTCGCGATACGCCACCCACACGTCCGTAGCGCTGCCGATCGCCTCTTCGCACCGATTGTTGAAGTTGTTACCAAAGGAGGGACCTACCTGGGACTTGAACTCCATCGCCGTTACGAGCTGGCCTTCCGACACAACGATGAGGTCCCATTTCTTCTCAGCTCTGTAGTAGCCGGGGAGTTCCAGCGAGGTGCGGGTCCTCACCTCCAGCTTTTTGAGCCCGGCATCGCATAAGATGTCGGCAACCAAAACCTCCATTGCACCCATCTGCGAGCCGCCCGTGACTTCTCCCCGGGTACCGGCATCGATCTTGCCGCCCTCTAGCTGCTTTTCCTTGTTCCTGGCACGGGAGTCCCAATAGTCCTGCACGGCCTGTTGCAGGCGCTTCTTAATTTCCAAGAGCTATCTCCATCTCGCGTTCGCCGATGCCGTAGACCTGCAGAGCAACTCGCGTCGCGCGTTGGCGGTCACGCTCGCGGAACGCAACTCTGAGCTCATCTGACTGGGTTAGAGACAGCGCCGTGGGAGCCGGGACACGAATTCGTCGCAGGTATTGCGCCTGAAACCGTAAATATCCGCCGCGCATGCGGACACCGTACGACTCAACAAAGAACTGCCCTATCGTGGAGAGGAGCAATCCTCCAAGGACTTCGAGATCCCACGCATCCGATTCGATGAAATAAAGGTTGTGGTGCGGGTAGGTTTCGCCATGGTCGAGAACCGGATCAAGCGCGTTCTTGATATCCGCGATATACAGCTTGGGTCTGGCCGCAAGTGAATGCGTGACACGGTCGATGGTCTTGTACCATCCACGAACGTTCTTCGCCGCCGTATGGCGCTTGCGAAGCGCAGGTCCGTGCCGCTCGAAGTACTCTCGTAAACGGGGATACGCGGCAAGTTCCACCAGACCATCGCCGTTCCAGGGATCCACCAGGTAATGGCCGGACCATTTCATCGTGCCTCCGCAGATGTCGCCGGCAAGTGCCAGCTTGAGCAGCCGTGAAGGCTCAACCAGTGTCGCATCCTTGGTGATGAATATACCGTCGTTGCCTGTAGCAACGCCGATTCCTACCCTCGCGTTGGCCTCAAGGGCCGGAAAGTGCTCTTCAATGTGCCGAAGGAGCGCGAGTTGTTCCGGCGTACGACAGGGCCAGGGGTCGCCGCCTTTAAACCACGTATCAACCAGCGCAGCCCGCAGGCCGCGAGGTAATGCCAGGGATTCCTGGCGGGCGATTGCACCCAACGCTGCAGAGAGAGTTCGCGCGGTCGTGCCTTCAGCCTCTGGGCCAGCGCTTGCAACGACCGTTGCTGCCTGTGCCTGCCGCCGAATCACCGTAATCGCCGGATACGCATCCACTTCGTTGTCAAAGGCGTCGGCATCGTGCATCTCGATGACGACCTGGACGCCATACCCAGACGTGATGAGTTCCCGGAGCTCGGAACCATATTGGTTGCGCATCCACCGGTCGGCGCAGATGAAGGCGCAAACGCCAGTACGGTTGAGTTGCCGCAGCGCGGCCTCAAAGAAAGCCACGTACAGATCGGCCCGGCCCCGCATGCTGGGATAAGCCTCCCGGTAGAGCACCGCCGTCTCCTCTGGCATTTCTTCGAGGCGAACGTAAGGAGGGTTGCCAATGACAAAATCGGCCTCAATGTTCCCACTCTCGAATAAGTAGTCTCCGGTGTGCACCCAACCCGCTGCCAGGCTTTCGGCCGCCGTACATGGCACTCCCAATTCGCGGAGGACCTTGACTGCAACCGTGCGCGCGCGGTCGGCGCTCTGGTCGTCGAGTTCGTAGGCGATCAGAGAATCCCGGCAATCCAACTCGGGACGGTCGAGCCTCTGGCAAGACCGAATCAGGCGTTCGATCATCGGTCCAAGAAAAGCGCCCTCGCCGGCCGCGGGCTCCACGGCTATCGCGTCCACCAGGTTCGCCTCGGCGCGATAGCCCGATAGATCGAGAAGGAGATCCACCACCCAGCGTTTCGTGTACACCACGCCCTTGACTTCCAAGGGTATGCTCGGGCGCGAAGGTCGTGGCGGGACAATCAGCGGTTGCTGAATCCCGCGCAGCGTTCGTAGGGTCTGGCTTGCCGGCACGAGAAGCATCTCTCCATTCCATACTGTCACTTGTTTGGTGTCCAAACGCAAACCGCGGCACCAAGTCGCCAGCCCCTACCCCACCGCCTTCTCCAACTCCAGCAGCAGCCGCTTACGCCACAAGCCCCCACCGTAACCGCCGAACTCCCCATTCTTATTCACCACGATGTGGCAGGGAATCAGAATCGCGATCCGGTTGCGCACATTCGCCGTGCCCACCGCGCGCGCCAGTTCCTCATACGAGCGCGTTTCGCCATAGGGAATCCCCAACAGGCGTGTCCATACGGCGCGCTCGAACGCCGTCTCCGGATAGGCCAGCGGGGCGGCGGATTTCTCCAGCGAATTCCACTGCGAGCGCGCCGTGGATTCGATGGACGAAAGCCGCGAGCGCACGGCGGGCAGTGCGCTATCCAGCGCGGCGCCGCCGGTCAGCGTTTGCCGCCAGCGAAGGCGCAGATTGTCCAGATCGTCCGCCCTGCACAGCAAGGGCGCCAGGCAAAGCAGCAAGGTGCGGTTCCGCATCGGAGAGCAGTCTCATTCAGAGTCTAACCCGCTTCTCCAGATCCGGCAGCCGCCGTTGCGGTCGCAACAGATCGTCTTGTGGCGATTTCCGATCCCCTAGCCCTCCGCATAAGACCCGGGACGCGCTTGTCTTTGCCTCACTTCGCCTTGGGCTCTTCAGTTTTGGCGATCTTTTGCATGTCTTGATCAAACGTTATGCCGTCGAATGGAACCACGATAATCTTGCTGCCGTGGTTGTCGTTTCCGCGCTCCTGATCTTTGGGCACATCGAGGACCGCAAATGTAAAGTAAGCGACGTGGCCGTTCACCAGGACCACAGCGGGACGCTCCATCTTGTCCCAATGGTTAACAGTTCCGTCCCTATAGCGAACGAAGTTCGTGGTCGGATCGTAGGCCAGCCCCCGGTTCGTCCAGTTGCCGATGCCATCGGGCGATGTTAAATGGAAGGCCTTGCGCTCGCTCCAGCAATTGACCACTATGTGATACATGCCCCCGTTATACCAGATCACCGGGTCTTCCAGGTTGCGGGTGGGGAGGCCGGGTACGCCCGCGTAGATACTGCCGCCCTGGAGCTTGTAGGGACCCAGGATACCTTCCGAACTGATCATTATCGCGCCTGACCGCGGCACGATCTCAAATCTGCCGTCAGGGCGAAGCATCACGCTCACATTGGACATTCTGCCGTCCCGGGCATTGAAGCCGTTGACGTCAACCTTGATCGAGCCGAGCTGTTCCCAAGGCCCGCCCAGCGACTTGGAAACAAAAACATCGCCCGGCCGCGTCTCGCTGATCACCACGGCATAACGCTTGTCGGGAAGAACCAGCGCCGTCACATTGTGCCCTTTGCCGCCTTGACTGTCAGGCCATGCGAGGCCTTTGTCCGTGTAGGGACCGATCATGTTGTCGCTGACCGCATGCACGGCGAGCGAACCGAACCATCCATTGTGGCCACGGCTTTGATCCCAGCGGCTGGCAAACATATGATATTTGCCCTCCGGCCCTCTGATGATCTGCCCGTCCCAATAACACCATTGCTTCATGGTGGTGTCTTCAAGGCCGTTCTGCGGATCGCGCGGAAGGACATTGTCAGCGCCCCACACGTCCTTTGCCAGACGACCCTGAATCGGCATCGGCAGAAAATAGTCAATCAGGGTCTTGTCGGCCGCGGACGACCAGGCGCCCAGGCCCGACATCACCGCGAATACTCTTAATAGGGTTCTTGTCGACTTCATTCGCCGGCTCATTTCAACAGACCTCGATCAGCACGATCATGTTACCGCCATTCAGGAACTGCCCACGCACGCGTTACACAATGTCGAGTAGCCGCTGCCCGCCCGCCTTCTCCAATTCCAGCAGCAGGCGCTTGCGCCACAACCCGCCGCCGTAGCCGCCGAGTCCGCCGTTCTTGTTGACCACGCGGTGGCAGGGAATCAGGATCGCGATACGGTTGCGCCCGTTCGCCGTGCCCACCGCGCGCGACGCTCCGGGCCGTCCCACCGCGCGCGCCAGTTCCTCATATGAGCGCGTCTCGCCATGGGGAATCCCCAGCAGGCACGTCCATACTTCGCGCTCGAACGCCGTCCCCGGATAGGCTAGCGGGACGGTGAATTCCCGGCGGGTCCCCGCAAAATACTCGCCTAGTTCCGTGCGCAACTGCTCCAGGTGTGCCGTCTCGCCCGGCACCAGGGCCAGATGAAACCGCTGCCGCAGGGTATCGAATTGCACCTCCAGCATACGCCGCTCGGTGAACTCCAGCAGGCACACCCCGGCGTCCACCGCCCCCGCCACCATCGGCCCCATGGGTGTCTGCACCCAGGAGAGCCGGATGCAATCGCCGTCGCGCGCCGGCCCCGGACTTGTACCGAACACGCGCGCAAATGCGGCGCGGAAACCGCTGTGCGAATCGAAGCCGGAGTCGAACACGGTATCGTCGAGCGCCTTCCCGCCGCGGATGCTTTCGAACGCCTTGCCCAGGCGCCGCGCGCGGCAGTAAGCATGAAACGTCATGCCGTAGTCGCGCAGAAACTGGCGGCGTACGCGACCCGGGTCCAGCCCCATTTCGCGCAGTTCGCCCTCGCGAATCCGCACATCGGTACTTGCGTCTAGCCGCGCCAGCAGTTCGCGTACCCACTCTGGCGCCGTGCTTTCCGTGGGGCAGCATCGCTTACAGGCCCGATAGCCAGCGAACAGCGCGTCCTTCACCGTGGCAAAGAACTCGACGTTCTCGGGCAGCGGCTTTCGCGCCGGACACGCCGGCAGACAGAAGATCCCGGTGGTCCGCACCGCGGCGTAGAACACGCCGTTGTAAGACGCGTCCGAGGCCAGAAAGGCGCGCTGCATTTCGTTGACTGGCGGGAGTACCTGCATAGGTAGATTTTGACGCGGTGCTGAATTAAATAGCCAGCCCGTCTTCAACAGATCCTTTCAGACCGTGCGTGCGGTTTTCCGGCACACGGCTTAACGATGATTCCGAGTGGCTTGCGCTGGGTAGGGCACGATCCCACTCAGCCTATACAGCCAGCGCAGTGAAAGAACGCGTCTTCCAGGACACACCATGCGGTCAGTCTATTCAGGTGCGGCGGAAAAGTCCAGCAAGCCCACGCACATCGACGCACATCGCGGACGGCGTCGTAGCGATCGACCGCCTAAAGATGGTCTTCGAGTGGCACGCAATCAACAGCAATGCCTTTCTCGATGACGCACGTGGTTTCCAATGTACCTCCGGGCTTACTCCTTCCCCGGCATCACCATCAGCACCAGGCAGGATGGGTGCGCGCTATCGTGATACACCGTCTGGCTGGCCTTTACCAGTTTGGCCGCCTGCTCCACCGCACCGCCGGTATTGGCATTGCGGTCAAACCGCGGGAAGTTGCTACTCGAAATCTCCAGACGAATCCGGTGACCTTTGAGGAACACGTTGCCGGTGACGCCGGCGTCCACCGCCACGCGGTAAATCTCACCCGGCGCGGCCAATTCCGGTTTCTCCAGCGAGTTACGGTAGCGCAGGCGCAAGATTCCGTCCGTCAGATTGCGCGCCTTTCCGTCCGGGAACACATCCACCAGTTTCGCCGTGAAATCCGTGTCGCGCGCGCTCGAAGCCACGTACAACACCGCCTGCACGGCGCCAATGGATTCCAGGTCGGACTTCAGCGGCTTGCTGGTGTACACGAGGACGTCTTTGCGCTGCTCCACGGGACGCTGGTCCATCGGTCCCCACGGGAAGACTTTCGGGTTGCAGCACACCGGGCCGCCGCGCGTGGGCACGGGGTCGTACGGGTCGAAGACGAACTGGTCAGGGGCCCCCTTGCGCACCGGTTTGTCGCCCAACGCGCCGCCGCCGGCCAGCGAATTGGCCTTTCCGGCGCTTTCCAGGTAAAGCATCTTGGGGCGGGCTTCGGGCGGCGGCCATGCCTGCACTTCGCGCCATCGGTTAGAGCCCATCACGAAGATCTTCACCGGGGGCCTGGAAAGCAGCGGCGAATCCTTGCCCATCAGCCACTGGTCGAACCACTCCATCTGGAGAGCCCGCACCGGCACAGTCGAATCCCCGCCAAAGCTCGCATCCTCGAACGCCGCCGACATGCTGTGCGCCCACGGACCCACCAGGACGCGATTCACCCCGCTTCGCTTGCGCAGCGCGGCGAAGGCCTCCAGATCGCTCTGTACGAAATTGTCATACCAACCGCCCACGGCAAACACCGGCACGTGCACTTTGTCGAGCTGTTCTTTGGTGCTGATGGCGCGCCAGAAGCCGTCGAACGCGGGATGCTCGATGATCTCCCGGTACATGGGCGAAGTCCAGCCGAGCGCCGCCACGTCCGCCGAGCGCACTGGCAGATGGAGGACGAATTGGCCGAAATCCTGGTGGTACCCCGGGGCGCGCAGATTCTCCGCCATCCACCCCAGGCGGTTGCCCAGTTTCAAAGCGCCACCCGTTGAGTAATACCGGTCGCGATAGTCGTCGTACCCCGAGACCACTGGGAAAATGGCTTTCAGGTGCGGATTGTTGGCGAGCGCGGCCTTCCATTGCACGATTCCCACGTACGACCCGCCCATCATGCCGATCTTGCCGTCGCTCCACGGCTGCCGCGCGATCCAGTTCAGCGTGTCGTCACCGTCATGGACTTCCTGGGTGAGCGGCTGGAAAGCGCCCTCGCTTTCATACCGCCCGCGCACGTCCTGGGTGACGATGGCGTATCCGTGTTCCACGAAGGCCTGGTAATTCGCTGTGATGTCCTCGCCCTTGCCATACGGCGTGCGCACCAGAATGGCGGGCACCCGAGCCCGTTCCGATGCCAGAAAGACGTTGGCGGAGAGGCGCACTCCGTCGCGCATGGCCACGGCCACGTCCAGGTATTTCACGATGGGCTTCTGCGCGGCCACGGCCGGACCCACGCAACAAGCCAGAAT
Source organism: Candidatus Solibacter sp. (assembly GCA_026394025.1). Taxonomy (GTDB): domain Bacteria; phylum Acidobacteriota; class Terriglobia; order Bryobacterales; family Bryobacteraceae; genus Solibacter. The sequence continues at coordinate 11,764 of JAPKZC010000831.1, read as the reverse complement.
CAGACACAGCTTTCGCACAAAAGGTCCCAAAATCGTTTCCCGATTTGCTCCACCCGATGGTGTGCCGCGATGTGCGCGGCGCCCCGCTGGCCGATCGTCTTGGCCACCTCTGCAATCGATAGTAGCAGAACCATATGGTGGCGCAGCGAATCGCGTTCCGCCAGCCCCGCCGCGATGCGCACGCAAGCATCCTGCGGAAACGGAGAGGATTCCAGCCCCTCGGTGAGCAGCACCGGCTTGCCGATGCCCATCGTGCGCACGGCGATTCCGGAGCTCTCCCCCGCCGGCGGATATCGCAGATTGATGCAGGCATCCACGGCGCGCGCCGCCAGCCAGAATTCGCGCTCCGCCAAATACGGCAGGCGCAATACCCCGGGCGCACCCAACATCGGCGCCACCGCGCGTTCCAGGTCCGTCGACACGAACTGCCCCGCGATCAGCAGACCCGCCCGCGGCACTTCGGAGTGCACCGCCGCGAACGCCTCCAGTACCGCCGCCACCCGCTTGGACTCGCGGAGATATCCGAACACGCCGAACAGGAAGGTCGCCGGAGCCACGCCGAGGGAAGTGCGATAGCGCAGCACCGCCGCTTCATCGGGCAGTTGCGGGGGGGCGAAGAGGTGCGGAATCTCCACCACACGCGCGTCGCCCGCGTGTTCCTTCACCGCCGCGGCCGCCGCCGGATTGTGGACCACGACCGCCCGAGCGCGTTCCGCCGCGCGCTTCAGCATCGGATAGCGAAAGTACCGCTCGTCCGCCGCCGACCCGGCGCGCGCCCGCCACAAGTCACGTCCTAACCCGCGATTCCACTCGCCGTAGTTGTAGGCGAATTCGTCCACGTACTGAGACTCGTTCAGTTGGCCCAGCCCGTGCCGCCGCAATTCGGCGAGCAGAGCTGCCGCGTAGTCCGCCACGCCCGTCGGCGCCGGCGGGAGCGGCGAGAAGAATCCGGCGGTCATGTCTGCGTCTCTGCGTTGAATTGACCCCTGCGGACCTCCACTTAACCCTTCCTCCGCCGCCCGAACAAAGCCGTTCCCACGCGGACGCAGGTCGAGCCTTCTTCGATCGCCGTCTCCAGATCGTTCGACATGCCCATCGAAAGCTCGGGCAGCCCGTGCGCCTCCGCCAACTCGCGCAGGCTACGGAAGCACCCCCGTGGGGCTTCCGGATCTTCCGACCATGGCGGCATGGTCATCAACCCGCGCAGGCGCAGGTTCGCGCAGCCGCGCACGGCTTCGATCAACGCCGGCACGCCGTCCGGGTCGACGCCGCTCTTGGTCTCTTCCTGGCTGAGTTTGACCTCCAGCATCACGTCGAGCACGCGCCCGGCGTCGTGCAAACGGCGCGCCAGTTTTGCCGAATCCACGGTTTGCACCACCTGGAACAACTCCGCCGCCTTGGCCGCTTTGTTGGATTGCAGGTGGCCGATCAAATGAAAGCGCGCGCCCGGCAGGCCGCTCGCTAGCGGCGCTTTGCCCTCGAACTCCTGCACGTAGTTCTCGCCGAACTCGCGCAAGCCCAGATCGTACGCCTGTTGAATCGCCTCCGCCGGGAAAATCTTGGTCACCGCCAACAGCAGAATCCGGGCCGGATCGCGGCGCGCCTGCTCCGCTGCGCGCTCCATGCGCGCCCGCACTGCCGCCAATCTCTCCGCCAGCCCTTCGATCGCCATTTTCTCGCTCCAGTATCCCACGCGGTTGCAGGGTCGATCGGATCGGCCCGCCCTTACTGGCAAACGCTCCTGGTCCGGCTAGTACCCACAGTTTGTTGGTGCTTTATCGTTTTGTGTATTTAGTGTAATATCCTCTATTAGTTAAGGAAGAAAACCCGAAGGCGTCCAGACCCAAAATTAACCTCTTGTCACCGCAATTGCCATACAACTGAAACTGTAATTTTGGTATCCTTAGTGTCTAAGCTTTAAGGGTCTGAAGAGGATATTCTCAATGAGAAAAGTACTCGCTCTCTCAATATGCGCGCTCGTCTTCGTGGCGGGTGCATACGCGCAGGCAACGGCCGGACTTGGCTCCGTCTCCGGTACCGTACGTGACGCCTCGGGTGCGGTGATCCCCGGCGCCACCGTCGTCGTTGCCAACGACGGCAAGGGCATCAAACGCACCATGAATTCGACCGAAGCAGGCGTGTTCGCGGCGCCCGCCCTGACGCCGTCGTCGGGCTACAGCCTGACGGTTACCAAGCAGGGTTTTTCCACCTACGAAGTCAAGGATTTTGAAATTCTGGTCGGCCAGAACGTGGATTTCAGGGTCGGCATGCAGGTGGGCACGGCCACGACGAAAGTCGATGTCACTTCGGAAGCGCCGATGGTGGAAGAGACCAAGAGCGGCGTGACTGCCACGGTCGGCAAAGACCAGATCGACAATCTGCCGATCAACGGCCGCCGCGTGGATAGCTTCGTGCTGCTCACCCCCGCCGTCACCAACGATGGCGAGTTCGGCCTGATCAGTTTCCGCGGCATCGCGGCGGGCAACTCCTTCCTCACCGACGGCAACGACACCACCAACAGTTTCTATAACGAGAACGCCGGCCGCACGCGCATCGGCAGCCAGCTCTCGCAGGACGCGGTGCAGGAATTCCAGGTGCTGTCCAACGGCTTCTCCGCCGAGTTCGGGCGCGCCATGGGCGGCGTCGTCAACACCGTCACCAAGAGCGGTCAGAACGATGTTCACGGCACCGCCTACTGGTTCTTCCGCAATCGCACGCTGGAAGCGGCCGACCGCTACTCCAACGGCGTCAAGGCTCCGGAATGGCGTCACACCGCGGGCGCCAGCGTGGGCGGTCCGCTCAAGAAGGACAAGCTTTTCTACTTCGCCAACTTCGACTACACCAATCGCAATTTCCCGGGCCTCAACCGCATCGTCAACAACACCATCACAGACCCGACCGGCAACTTTATTCCGGCGTCGAACTGCGTTCCCACCACTGCCGTGGGTGGCCCGACTCAGGCGCAGTGCACGGCTGCCATCAACTTCATCCAGAAACAGATGAACGTGCTGGTGCCCCGCACCTACAACCAGGAACTCGGGTTCGTCAAGCTCGACTGGCGTCCCACCGACCGCAACTCCTTCGCCATCCAGTTGAACGCCATGCGCTGGGTTTCGCCGCACGGCATTCAGACTCAGGCCGTGTTGACCAGCGGGAACATGCTGGGCAACAACGGAAACTCGACCGTGCAGGATAAGTACGGCAAAGCTTCCTGGACTTCGGTGGTGACCAACAACGCGGTCAACGAACTGCGCCTCGGCTGGTTCAAAGACCGCCTCTCCGATCCCGGCGCCAGCGACCTGTAGCCCGCCGAGACCGGCGCGCTCTATATCACCGTGGCCGGCAGCACCGTCGGCGCTGCGCAGGCCTATCCGCGCACCTATCCCAGCGAAAATCGCTATCAGATCGTGGACAACTACACCTGGACAAGGGGTGCCCACTCCCTGAAATTCGGCATGGACTTCCAGACCACGCAAGACTGGACCAACCAGCTTTTCAACGGAAATGGCGGCTATGCATACAGCAACGTGCTCAATTTCGCCAAGGACTTCAGTAGCCCCGGACAGCGTAATTGCGGCACGGCCGCACTCCCCACCCCCTGCTACAGCACTTTCTCGCAGCAGTTCGGCAACCCGATCAAGAGCCTGCGCACTACCGACGTCAACTTCTACGTGCAAGATACCTGGAAGGTCTCCAAGCGAGTCACCTTCGGCTACGGCGTGCGTTATGAAAAGGCCTGGCTGCCGCAACCGACCATGACCAATCCGGATTGGACCCAGACGGGCAGCATTCCGCAGAAGAGCAAGAACTTTGCGCCGCGCGTCAGCTTGTCGTATTCGCTGGGTGACCGCACCGTCCTCCGCGCGGGCTATGGCATGTTCTACGCGCGCATCCACGGCAACCTGCTCGATACCCTCTTCCTGGGAAATGGCAAATACCAGACGGCCATCAGCGCCGGCCCGTCCGTCGTCGGGGCGCCCGTGTTTAAGGACATCCTGAGCGGCCAAGGCTCGATTCCAGGCGGGACCATTCAGTTGAATTTCGCCGATCCCAAGGGTTTCCGCAATCCCTACTCGCAACAGGCAACCCTCGCCCTCGAGCATCAGTTCACGCGCACCGTAGCCTTGACGGCCAGCTACATCTGGAGCCGCGGCATCGCGATTTTCACGCAGCGCGATCTCAACCTCGGCAATCCCGTCGGCCCCTACACCTACACCATCAGGGACGCCGCCGGAAACAATGTGAGCACCTACACCACCCCCGTCTTCGATTTCAACCAGCGCCTCGACAAGCGCTACGGCAAGATCCTCCAGATCGAAAACGGCGGCCAGTCCTGGTACAACGCCCTCGCGCTGCAATTGGTGAAACGCTTCTCGCATGGCTTGACCGGCCAGATCAACTACACCTGGTCCCACGCCATCGACGACGCCAACATGCAGGGGGCTAGCTGGAACATCTCCAGCACTTTCAACAACGCCACCTTCAACGTTCGCCAAGTACTTCGTCAACGGCTGGGAACTCTCCGGCATCACCACTCTGGCCAGCGCGAAACCAGTCAGCGCAACCATGAACGCCGCCGGCACGGGGGCCAACGCCGTATTCCAGGGCGTCACGCTCGCCTACAGCACGCTCAACGGTGCAGGCGGCTGGAACCGCGTGCCCTTCCTGCCGGTGGGAACCGTCAACGTCGACCAGACCTACAACGTGGACGCCCGCATTACGCGCAGCATTCCGTTCGGAGAACGCGTCAAGGCCAACCTCTCGTTTGAAGCCTTCAACGCCTTCAACACCATTCACAACACCGGTGTCCAGACTGCCGCTTACAGCGTCGGCCTCGGCGGCATCCTGAGCCCGGTTGTGACCGCCGGCGTGTCGCATGTCGGCGACGGCAGCGCTTCGCAGGGCTTCCCGGACGGCACGAATGCGCGCCGTATGCAAGTCGCCTTGCGCTTCACGTTCTAAGCGTCGGTGGGACAGACGATCTTTGTGCTTGACAGGCGACATAAACCGATCGTCTGTCCCACTCGGTGTTAGGCTAATCTTGGTGCGTAGCTTCTTCCTCTTCCTGTCCCGCCTGAAATGGTTACGCAGATGGATGGAAACCGCTTCCCGCGCGCAGCGGCTCTCCACCCGGTTCGTGGCTGGTGAAACCCTGGATCAAGCCCTGGCCGTCTCACGCAGGCTCCACGCCGAGGGCATCACCGTGACTCTCGACCACCTCGGCGAAAGCGTTTCCACCCTCGAAGAAGCCGCCGAAGCCCGCGACATCTACCTGCGGACCCTCGACGCCATCCACACGGACGGAATCCAGGGTAACGTCTCGCTCAAACTCACCCAGTTCGGCCTCGATCTTTCCTATGAGCAGTGCCTGGCCAACGTCGATCAACTGGTCCGCCGCGCCGCCGAACTCGGCAGTTTCGTGCGCGTCGATATGGAATCCAGTGGCTATACCGACGGCACGCTCGAACTGGTGTATACGCTGCACGCCCGCCATGGCGCGGTGGGCGTAGTCATTCAGAGCTACCTGTACCGCAGCCAGGCCGATATCGACAAGTTGTGCGCCGCGAAAATCCGCGTCCGGCTGTGCAAAGGCGCTTACCTCGAACCCGCCGCCGTCGCCTTCCCACGGAAGAGCGATGTGGACAGGAGTTACCTCGAACTCACCCGCTATTTGCTCCAGAACGGCGTTTACCCCGCGCTCGCCACCCACGATGAAGCCATCATCCGCCAGACCTGCCGGTTCGTCACTGAGCGGCAGATTCCCCGCGATTCTTTTGAATTCCAGATGCTCTACGGTATCCGCCGCGACGTGCAGCGCCGCCTGGTGGCCGAGGGCTACCGCGTGCGCCTCTACGTCCCTTTCGGTAAGGCTTGGTATCCCTACTACATGCGCCGTCTCGCCGAACGTCCGGCCAATGTACTTTTCATACTACGCAACCTGTTCCGCCGTTAGCCCGGAATGCCCCCTTGCGCGCCGCCACGGTTCGTCCGAAACTAAGTAGAGACAGGGAGCGTCTAACGAGTATGCGCTACTGGGCATGGTTCGTTGCCAAACTGGCCGTTGCCGCAGTGGGATTGGGCGGTCTGGTGAGACTGGTCGTAGGGCTGTTTCCCTCCGACAAGGACCCGCGCGCGCCCCTCAACGACGGCATGCGCTATCTGCTCTGCAACTTCGCCTTGTTGCTCTGTTTTCTTCTCTTCGCCGGCGTTCTCTATCTCATCGTCTGGGACCAGCGATACCGCTGCCGGGTCTGCCTGCGGCGTCTGCGGATGCCCATCTCGACCGGCTCCTGGGGGCGCATCCTCCAGTTCGGCCGTCCACGCACCGAGTACATCTGCACCTATGGCCACGGCACTTTGAGCGAAGACGACCTCCAGATCTCCGGCCTCTCCGGCGCCGAGTGGACGCCTCACTCCGACGACATCTGGACGGAGCTCTGCGCCCCCGGTAGGGAATCTGACCGCCCGTGAACCCCGTTCCCCGATGGCGCATCGCCGCAGCCGTGTTGGTGCTGGCACTGTTGCTCGGTTTCGGGGCCATGTTCGCCCCGATCTACGCTTGCAATCTCAAACTCCAGACTTACGTGGCAGAAATTACACGTCGTGTGGACAGCAGGAATCAACCCGACGAGGCTCTCCGCCAAAACGTGCTGAATAAAGCCCGCGAACTCGATCTCCCCGTAAAGGCAGACAACGTGCACATCATTCGCTCGCCGGAGGGGGTGAGAATCGATGTCCGCTACTTTGTCCGCGTCAACCTGCCAGGCTATACCGTCGACTTGCACTTCTACCCCGGCGCCGGCAGCCGGTAGGGCGGAAGGACTTGTGGGGCAGCTTGGCAAGCTGCGGCCCATTGTCAATCGGCCTGGCGCGCAAACCAAAACAAGCGGATTGACAATCCGCCGCAGGTTAACAACCTGCCCCACGAGCGCCCGCAGGTGCAAGCTCCAGCCGTCATGAGAGAATTACCAGTAGTGGCGAAATCCGACGAAAAGACCGCCAGACAAAAAATGAAACTGCGCATCCCGCGCGGTAGCGGCCTCACCCGCCTGATCCTGGGCCCAACAGGACGTATCGTCATCATCCTGTTCGCGCTCTTCGTCATCGCCGGCCTGGGGACCTTCACTTTCTTCTACGCCCGATATGCGCGCATCATTGACGAGAGGCTCCGCGCCGGCGTTTTTGCCAACTCCGCGAAGATCTTTGCGGCGCCCGAATCGGTTTCGGTGGGCGACACGATGTCTCCGAGCGAAATCGCCACCGACCTGCGCCGTTCCGGCTACACGGAGTCCCGCGGCAACCCGGTCGGCTACTACCAGATCCACTCCAATTCTATTGAGATATTCCCCCAATCTGATTCTTACTTCGACCAGGAACCCGGTCTCATCCGCTTCGCCAACGGCAAGATCTCACAAATCGTCTCGCTGCAGGACAACACCGCCCGCAATCAGTACCAACTCGAGCCGCAACTTCTCCAGGCGGTTTCCGGGGCGGCGCGCGAAAAGCGGCGCATGGTGAAGTTCCACGACATCCCCAAGGTCCTGGTGGACGCCGTCACTTCGATAGAAGACAAGCGCTTCTTCCAACACGCCGGCTTCGACCCCATCCGTATCCTCAAGGCGGTCTACGTCGATGTCAGGGAGGGCCGCAAAGACCAGGGTGCCTCCACCCTCAGCATGCAGACGGCGCGCATGTTCTTTCTCACCCAGGACAAGAGCTTCAAGCGCAAGGCGGCCGAAGTTATCATCACGCTTCAACTGGAACAGAAGCTGTCCAAAGAGGAGATTTTTGAATACTACGCCAACCAGGTGGACCTCGGCTGGCGTGGCACCTTCCACATCGTGGGCCTGGGCCAGGCCTCCGAAGCCTACCTCGGTAAGGAACTCAACAGCATCACCCTCCCCGAAGCCGCCGAAATCGCCGGCATGATCCAGCGCCCCGGGTACTTCGACCCCTTCCGCCACCCGGACCGGTTGCGTGACCGCCGCAACATCGTCCTTCAGTTGATGCGCCAGAACAACGTGATCAGCGACCGCGACTACGCGCTGGCCACCGAGGCTCCGCTCACCGTGACCAAGACGGGATCCACCAGCGTGGAAGCTCCTTATTTCGTCGACATGGTGAACGACAAGTTGCAGAACATGTTCCAGGACGCCGATTTTCAGTCCAACGCGTTCCGCATCTACACCACCATCGATATGCGCCTGCAGCACGCCGCGGTCGAGGCGGTCCGTCTCGGAATGGCGGGCGTCGACGAGCAGATCAAGAAGCAGCGCCGTTTTAGGGGACAAACGCCGCCCACGCCGCAGGTCGCGCTGGTGGCAATGGATCCCCATACCGGCGAAGTGAAGGCGCTGGTGGGCGGGCGCAACTACGGGTTGAGCCAGCTCACTCCCACCCTGGCAAAGCGGCAGCCTGGGTCCATCTTCAAGCCCTTCGTCTATGCCACCGCCCTCGATACCGCCGTCTCCGGTGGTCCGCGCGTGCTCACCGCCTCCACCACCGTCGTCGATGAGCCCACCACCTTCTATTTCGACAACCAGATCTACGAGCCCGGTAACTTCGAAAAGAAATTCTACGGCACGGTTACATTGCGCGATGCGCTGGCCCACTCACTCAATGTCGCCACCGTGAAAGTCGGCCAGATGGTGGGCTTCGATGCCGTGGTCAATATGGCCAACCGCGCCGGCATGAACTACAAGATCCAGCCGACGCCGGCGGTGGCCCTGGGTGCCTACGAAATCACTCCCCTGGAAGCCACCGGCGCGTACACCATTTTCGCCAACGGCGGCGACTACCTGAAGCCCAGTTTCCTTTCCATGGTGCGCGCGCAGGATGGCAGGGTGGTATTCAAGAACAAGGTGGAGGAGAAGCAGGTGCTGGATCCGCGAGTCGCCTACCTCACCACGAGCCTGCTGGAAGAGGTGCTGCGCTCTGGCACCGCTGCTGGAGTTCGCGCCCGCTTCAATCTCACCATGCCGGCCGCCGGCAAGACCGGCACCTCGCACGATGGCTGGTTCGCCGGTTACACAAGTGAGCTTTTGTGTGTGGTTTGGGTCGGCTTCGACGATAACCGCACGATCGATCTGGAAGGCGCGCACTCGGCGGCGCCCATCTGGGCGGAGTTCATGAGGCGCGCCCTGGCTTATCGCGAGTACCGCGATGTCAAACCGTTCCGCGCGCCCGCCGGAATCGTCGCCATCACGATCGATCCCGAGTCGGGCATGCCGGCCGCCGCGGCCTGCCCCAAGACGCGCGCCGAAGTCTACATTGCGGGTACTGAGCCCGTTGGGGTTTGTCCCTTGCACGGCGGGCGCGGCGGCAGCACCACGGTCGCCGGATGGGACATCAGTCCGCCACCCGCCACACCGCCGGCAGGGCGCTCCACACCCACCGTTACGGGCTCGCAGGGCGATAGCCAGGTTCCGCCTGACCCGGCCTCGCGCCGCGCCGCGCGCCAGGCCGCCGGCCAGATGGCGGGTTCCGCCGCCCCGCCGCCGGTGTCCCCGAAAGACGAACCTAAGAAGAAAGCGGAGAAGAAGGGGATTCTCCAGCGGCTATGGCGTGTGTTTAAATAACAACAAGGGGGCCATATGGTTAACCGACCTCGGTCCATTACTCTGGCGGCGTGCTTGAGCGCCGCTCTCGGGTTCGCACAAACAGGCACAATTCCTCCCAACTCCATGGTCGACGGCACACGGGTCGCCCAAGTGGATACTGCAAAACCTGCTCTGTCCGCGGAGAGCCGCGGCGATATTTTCATGGCTCGCAAGATGTATCGGGAAGCCATCGAAGCCTTTCGCGAGGGTTCGCCGAAAGACGCCGTGCTGCGCAACAAGATCGGCATCGCCCATCATCAGCTCATGCAGCTCGATAACGCCAGGAAGCACTACGAGCAGGCAATCAAACTGAGACCCACCTACTCGGAAGCCGTCAACAATCTGGGCACGGTGTATTACGCGACGAAGAGTTACCGCCGCGCGATCTCGCAATATAAGAAAGCCATTAAACTCGCGCCCGATTCGGCATCCATCCACAGCAACCTCGGAACCGCCTACTACGCGCGCAACCAGATCGCTCTTGCCAGCGAGGAATACCGCACCGCGCTGAAGCTCGATCCCAACGTGTTCGAGCACCACAGCAGCTACGGTGTGCTGCTGCAGGAGCGCAGCGTGCAGGATCGCGCCAAGTACCACTACATCATGGCCACCCTGTACGCACAGGATGGGCGCAACGATCTCGCCCTCCAGTACCTGCGGAAGGCTCTCGAAGAGGGCTACAAGGAGCGCAAGAAGCTGCCCGACGATCCGGCCTTCGCCGCCCTGCGCGAGCTGCCCGAATTCAAGGAACTGCTCGCCCTGGAGCCGCGTGTTCTTTAATAAAGCAGGGTGGGGCCAGGCCCCACCCGCCGTTCTGGTTGCCGTACTCTTTACCAGTTGCATCCGTCAACCCGCCGGCCCGCCATCGGAGCGTATGGCCGTTCTGCGCCTGGAGAACCTGAGCGGCGATCCCTCACTAGACTGGGCAGGCCGCGCCTTGTCCGAGATCGTCGTGGGCGGGCTTTCCGGCGACGGCCAACTGAGGGTGATACCCTCCGCCAACATCCATGCGCTGGATCGCGTGCTCGGGGTGCTCCCCATTTCGGCGCCCGGCATCTCGGCGGAAAGCAGCCAGGCCATGGCCGCCGGCGCCACGCTGCTCGCCTACGGCGACTTCACAGTGCGCAACGGCAGACTTGAAGCCCGGCTCACGATCGAAGACGCGCGCACCATTAAGGCCACCAAGGTGATCAGCGTGTCCTCCCCGGCCGGCGACGTGCTCGGCGCCGGCGCCGCTCTCGCCCGCCAGATCTCCAGCCGAGCCGTCCCTTACGGTACGCGCAAACCGCAGGCGCTGGAGGCGTACGTGAGGGCGCTCGAGAGCGGCGACGTCACGGTCATGGAGGTGGGGCTCGCCGTTGCCATCGCGGCCGACGCGGATTTCGTCCCGCCCTATCGGCTGCTGGCCCAGATCAAGGCGCAGCGCCAGGACCGCACCGGCGCCGTTGCCACGCTCGACCAGGCCCTGGCGCGTGGCAATGCCATCGCTGAGCCCGAGCGCGCCCGCCTGGAATTGGAATCCGCCGAATTGACCGGCAATCCGGACGCGCGTCAGAATGCCCTCTCCAAGCTCGTCAGGCTGGATAGCCGCGATTCCGGCGCCTGGCGCGCGCTGGCCGATTCCCTGATGAACCGCCACCAGTACCCGCAGGCGCAGCAAGCCTATCGGAAGGCGTCGGAACTGGAGCCGGAGGACATCCTGTTGCTCAACTCCATGGGATACGCCGCCGGGCAGGCCGGCGATCTGGATGGCGCCGTGATCGCACTCCGCCGCTACGCGGCCCTGCGCCCCAACGAGGCCAACCCGCTCGATTCCATGGGCGATGTCCACCTGGTGGCCGGCCGCCTCGCCGATGCCGAGAACTTCTATCTCGAAGCCGCTAAGAGGGACCCCAACTTCCAAAATAACGGCCCGCTCAGCAAGGCCGCTTTGGCCCGCCTTTTGACCGGCGATCCCTCTGGCGCCAACAATCTGGCCGAGCGATACCTGGCGGCGCGCCTGGCAGCCAAGGACCCCATCGTGGAATACCGCCGCGCCCAGTGGACCTGGATCAGCGGCCGCCGCAAGGCCGCCGCGCAACAGATGGGAGCTTTCGCGCTCGCCTCCGAACCTGGCCCGCTGCGCGATATCGCATCGCGCGCCTACGCCGAACTCGCCATCTGGA
>JAPKZC010000777.1 GCA_026394025.1 Candidatus Solibacter sp. | reverse complement strand
GATTCGTTGAGGCAGTTGATGCCCACGGCCTGAAAAGCCGGGTCCGCATCCAGTTCGCGCTTCACCGCGAGGTAGATCTTGAGAGCGCTATGCAAACCGCGGGGGGACACTCCGTTCAGCGGAATCCTCCGCGCCCCGGCGGCGGCCTCCGCTTCCGCGTCGCTGATCGCCTGGGCGGATTCGCCGAGTTCCTTGAAGCTCCTCCGGACAATCTCGACGCCGAACTTCGCGCAGATCCTCTCCGTGCATTCGTCCTCCCACCAGTAAAACCGCTTGAAAATGCTGGCCTGAAATCCCGCTCCCGGGTTGTCCTGAAACACCAGGAACTTCGTCTTCTTGAGTTGGCGCTTCACTCCCAAGGCCCGGCAGATCTTGATGGCCTGCTCCAGGTTGCTGGGCGCCAGCGAACCGATTCCTTCCGACCGCATGTAGGAAGCGACCTCCCAGTCCCACATCGAGACGGTTCCGAACTCGGAGGTAATGATCAGCAGCGGAACCCGGATCGCTTTCAGTTGCGGCATGTTCCGATAGGCCGCGCCGAGCACCTCGGGCAGCACCACCGCGTCTGCCGAATCTGGAACGGGCGATCCCAGCGCGGCCGGCGCCAGGATCTCCGCCTCGGCATCGAGCAGCCGGTGAAGCGCCGCCAGTTGTCTGTTGAATTCCTCGTCCGGTTCGGCCGTGAAATGAACCGGGAACAAAACCGGTTTCTCAATCGTGTTTCTCATATGGACTCCTGCTTATTTGCTGTTAACCCTCGCCGGCGGCCGCGCGGGCGGCCGAATCGGTTCCGCCAGCCTGGCCAGGCGGTTGAACGTCACCTGGTCGAGTTGGATGTGCAACACCTCCGCGATCACCTGCGTCCAGCCGTGAAGGAAGTACACCCAACCGTCCTCGACCCTCAGGTTCCTCTCCTCGCGCTGCGCCAGTGCCTGGCTCTGGAACTGAAGTTCGCCCCGGTAGTTCAACTCCCAGGCGACGCCGTCGATCGGGAAGCGGCCCGCATCCGTAATTGGCGATCCGGGCAGGTCCTTGCCCATTCCCGTCGCGTTGATCACCAGCGACTCGGGCGGCAGCGCCTGCATCAACTCGTCGTTTCTCCGCGGATCCTGGTGGCAATGATATTCGAACTCGATCCCTGGCGCCAGGGTGTCCACCATCCGGCAAAGCGCCTCGATCCGGCCCGGTGAGCGGTTGACGATCACCATCCGCTGCGGCCGGTCGCCCGCATCTCGCTTGCGGCTGAAATGCAGTATCAGCGCCGTGGTAGAACCTCCCGCGCCCAGTGCCAGCACATGCCCGCCGGTGCGCCCGAAATAGCCCGGCCCGAGCAGCGTGTCCAAACTCATCCCGCCGGAGATCGGGTCTTTCGCATGCCCTTCGAGGCGGCCTTCCCGCTTGGAGATGCAGGAAATCTCTCCGGATAGCAAAGTGAGCGGGTCGAGGTAATCGAACAGCTCGCGTGCCGCCATCAGCAGGTTGATCTTGTGCGTGGTGACCAGAGCGCCCAGGCACAGCGGATCCGCTTTGATTTCCTCCACGGCGCGCCGGTAGTTAGCGGGATCGTCATGAAGCTTGAGATCCATGCCTTCCAGGGAAACCTCCGGCCTTTCCAGTTCCTGCATCCACAGCGGAAACACCTTCATGATGGAAGACTGTCGCGTGCTGACCCCGATGAAGTTCATGCGCGCGTGTCTCATGCGTTCACTCCAGACCATTCCGGGTTGTCGACAATCGTGGGAACGCCTCCGTGGTCGAGGACACGCTTACGGAAGCCGGTGGCGTCAATCGTGGCGTAGTCGTGCCCCGCATGCCCCGGATACACGAAGAAAGTTACCAGGTCTTCTCCACCGGTGTTGATGGAACGATGGGCCCATCGCGGGGTCACATAAACCACGCGGCCCGGATAGAATTCCTCAACAGCAGTCTCGCCTGCCTCGCTCTCCATCACGAGAACACCCTTCCCCTCCATGCAGAAATAGATTTCCGCGGTCTCACGCACGGAGTGGTAGTGCCCCTTGGTCATGAAGTACTCGTTGCCCACACATCCCGGATGGACGATGGACAGGCCGCTCAACAGCTCGCCGGCCACTTCCGGACGGCGGTTCTCGTACACTTCGTAGACCAAGGCATCGCCCGAATCGAGCATCGCCTGGTACGCTTTCCCGTCCGCGAACTGGTTCCGCAGGGCGGAGAGCCGGCGCTGGATATGGTTGTCAAACGACGACCGCCTCTCGTTCGGCTGTGAAATCGGGTATCCATACGGTCGCGATTTCAAGATTCCCCCTTTCCACCGCTTGGGTGCAGAACAACCTTTAGTGCGTTACCTGTGCGCACGGCGGCAAAAGCTTCCATCGCGCGATCCAGGGGGTAGCGGCCGCTGACCAGAGGCCCGAGGTCGACCTTCCCTGCACGAATCAGCTCCATCGAACGCCGGCAGTCGCCGGTGCTGCAACCGGTCGTGCCGGTGACAATCAGCTCCTTGTAGTGGATCAGGTTGGCATCCAGCCGGATCTCCGGGTCACTGCTCGGAAGACCGGCAAACAGGTTGATCCGCCCCCCGATGGCCGCGAGCGCCGGGGCCTCTTCCATCGCCTGGTGGACTCCGGCCGCGACCACGATCACGTCGGCTCCGCGTCCGTCCGTTTCCCCGGCTACAGTGTCCGGGAGCGACTCCTGGCGAAAATTGACGACCCGGTCCGCGCCCGCCGCCGCCGCCGTCCGCAGACGTTCCGGCGATTGCTCGCTGACCAGAATTTTTTTCGCCCCGGCTGCCCGCGCCGCAAGGACGTGCATGACACCGATCGGCCCGGCGCCCAGGATCAGGACCACGTCCTCGCTGCCGATCCTGAGCCCCTGCTGGCCGCGGAGCACGCACGCAAACGGCTCGGCCAGCGCGACCGCCGCCCCGTCCAGCGCTTCGTCGAACCGCATCACGTTGCCCTGTTCGAGAAACGCGGCGGGCACCCGCACGAATTCCGCGAACGCGCCGTCCAGCGTGATGCCCAGCGCATCGTAGCTCGCGCAGAGGTTGTTCTGGCCGCGCTGGCACGGCCGGCAGCGGCCGCACCCGACGTTCGGCGCCACGAACACGCGCTGCCCGGCGTGAAAGCCGCCGCTCACACCGCTACCGAGTTCGGCGATCGTCCCCACTACTTCGTGGCCAGGCACTCGCACCGTCCCCGGACTGTATTTGCGGTGGGCGCCTCTCAGAATCCGCAGGTCCGTCGCGCAGATACTGGCGTAATCCACTCGCAATACCATCTCGCCCGCGCCCGCCTCCGGCGTGGGGCGCTGTTCCACTCTCAGGTCCTCCGGGCCGTAATAAACTGCCGCGATCATCGGCTCGCCCTCGCAACCTCGCTTGTCTTGTCGAGCACCTCCGCCAGGCGCACGCTGCGCTGCTCCAGGAACGAGGTGGTGGCGGCCAGCACACCGGCTACTGCCCAGCGGCCGTCGCGCCCGTCCACGCGGGGCTGCGACCCCGTGCGGATGCATTCCAGAAAGTGCCGCATCTCCCGCACGTACGCAGAGGCGAAACGCTCCGGCCACGTCCGGAAAATCGGCGTCACCAGCCCCTGGTCCCGATTGGTGCAGACCACCACGGATTGCCCGCGAAGGTCGCCGATCTGCAGCAGGCCCTTTTCGCCGATGATCTCCACCCTCGCGTCGTACCCGTACTCGCAGGGGCAAACGCCCGAGATCGCGGCCAGCGTGCCGCTCTCAAAGCGAACGTTCACCAGGGCCGTGTCGTAAAAGTGCGGCGTATCCACGCCGTATTTCGCGCCCTTGAAGTTCGACACTTCCGCGTAGACGCGTTCCGGGTTGGAATGCGCCAGCCACCGCGTGGTGT
>JAPKZC010000292.1 GCA_026394025.1 Candidatus Solibacter sp. | reverse complement strand
TTTGATGTCGGCCTTGATCAGGTCCACGCGAGGCAGGGCGAGTTCGGCCACCATCTTGTCCACGGTGGTTACAGGGATATTCGCGATGATCTTCGAGCCCGGCCCATGTTCCACGAAGCCGTCGCCTGCGGCGCCGTTTCCATTGGAATAGAAAACGAGCCGCTTTTCCTCATCCCATATGCCTTTCGGGTAGATGATGACGCGGCCCGATTCGACCTCCCGGACGAAGTTGCGGCGCAGGCACTCGAGTGCTTCGGGTGATGGCTCGATCGCAATCACTGTGGCGGCGCCGGCATCCAGGGCGGTCCGGACATAAGTTCCGACGTGCGCGCCGCCGTCGAGCACGATATCTCCGGCCCTGACACCTCCGGTTGCCGCGTCGCCGTAGATCTGCCGTTTCTGCTGCGCGAGCAGCACCTCGATGATTTCGTCGCTCGTGTCCGGAACCCAGAACTCGCCGTTGGGGGTAGACCAGAGCTTGTAGCCTTTTTCGGTTCGGATCAGCCGGGTATTTGCGCGGATTTCCTTCTCCAGTTCGGCCTGCCTGACCTTTACGGCGGCATCCCGAACGCCCTGCCACGTCGAGCAGAAGGGGCTCTGCCTGGCGCGGTCGATAAAGGGCAGAATCGCCAGGCCCGGATAGAAATAGAGGGCCGTTCCGACTGCCACAAAGGCGACCAAGAGGAAAATTGCGGTCCGCAGCGCGAATTGCGCGAACCGGCCGAGGGGTTTCGATTTCGTCGGTGCCACTGTCCGCTACTATCGGCACCAAGCCAAACTTTCATTAGGATTGCGTGTGGGGCCGTGTGGAGACCGTGGGGGGCTGGCCGCGCGTGATGAAAAACCCTGTGTTCGAGAAGAGCGCCCCTCGGCGCACCGGCCAAGCCCGCGCTCAGCGGGTGGCCTGTGCCCGCGCAATCACCACCATCGAAGCCGGCGCCATCGCCTCGTAGTACCCCGTAAAGCGCCGGGGCTCCTCCGCGTCGTAGCGTTTCAGGTTCATGGCCCAACGATAGGCTACCGGCTGGTAGCACAACTCGGCTTCCATACGGAACGGGCCCGGCGCCCCGCCAAGCTCGACGGAATACCGCACCCGGTCGCCGCCACCGCTGAAGTCCGCGTCGTCGAGCGCGCCTCCCGCCACCGCGACATCCTTACCCGCGGTCCGCTTGTCAAAGCCCTTCGGCAGCAATCGGTTATCCTTCAGGTAGCTGAGAGCGTTCAGCAATCCCGTGGTCACGGCACCGCGGCTATCGCCCATGATGGCCTCGTAAATCTGCACCTGGCCGGCGCCGCGGATCTCGGTGTAGTGCGGTTCGAACCGTGCCGGGTCATCGTCGTTGTCGTTACCCTGTATCGAGCCCGCCGCGTTCACCGCGCCCGATTCGAACACGGTGCGGTTGTTTCCGTCCCGCACCACGACATGCAGCCAGACCCGCCGCGAGGGATACGCCGTCGGCAGCTTGTGTCCTCCCAGGTTCTCGATCGAAACCTCCGCTTCAAGCCGTCCGCCACGCACCTCCAACCCGCCGACGGAAACCCGCGCACTTTCCGATCGAAGATGGGCCACCGTTCTCTCCGCCGCCGCAGTCAGTTCCTCCGGCAGCGCGGCGACGCCCAACTCGTTCCGGTAGCGGTTCAGCATTCGCTGCAGGAAGAAATTGCCACCCACGAACACATGCCGCGACACCCCCGCCCTCGCCTGGCCCAGCACGCTGGTGATCGCGACGTCCTCGTTCACCACCGGCATGTGGCACGATTGGCAGCTTCGTTTCTCCCGATACTCGCTGTGCAGCCACTCCTGGTAGGGCACCTGCTCGGGCAACTCGCCGATCTCCGCGCCCCCCGCTCCCAGTGCCTTTGTGATGAGCGTGTGACAAGTCGCGCAAACCTCGCTCTGGCGAATGTGCGGCGCCTGGGTGGGGACAAAACCGCCGGTCGAGGTCCGCATGATCCGCGTGTGGCCGGCATCCGTCTCGTAGGGCCCAAACTCAGGCCGCTCCCCTTGCGCATTCGGCGGGCCAATGGTGAATCCGCCCACGAAGCTTTCGCGCGTCCCCAGCTTTTCCTTTCCAATCTGGTGGCACAGCGAGCAGGAAACGCCGTCGGCCGCCAGGCTGTCGCCGCGGACGTCCGGCAGGAAACCGAGATGAGAGAAAACCGTGCCCTGGTGGCCACCAAGCTTCGATTCGAACCGCGCCATAGGCATGTGGCATATCGAACACTCGTCCTCGATTGCCGCGCGCGATTCGGGGTGGTCCATTATTTCGCGCCTCACTCCCGCCTGCCAGTAGGGGTCTCTGGCGGCGTTGGCCATCATGGTGGGCCGCCATGCGGCGCCAATTGAGATGTCCTCGCCGCTGCTTGTCACCACGCCGTTGTGGCAGGCCACGCATCGGTCGGAGGTCTGGAATGGCGGCGGCGTCGCTTTGCGCGCCACGTCGGCGCTATACGCAGGACACGTGCAGGCCGTCACTAGTACAAGATAGAGGAATTCTCTCCACATCTCATTTCCACCCATCGCGCAGTCCGCCATCGAACCAGTCCCAAAGCAGATAGACCATCACCGCGGGCGACCTGCCGGCCGTATTGTTGATTGGAATCCGCACGCCGATATCGGCCCGTATGTGCTGTCTTCTGTTCAGCGTCACCTGAAACTGCGGAACCACGTCCCAGTTGACACGCTCTCCCGTCGCCAGTTCGCGGTCCGCCAGCAACTCCACCATGGGCGACCACAACCGCCCGCGGCCCTTGTCCGCGATGAAGGTCTTGCCCAGCACGGTGCGCCAGTACACGGCCTTGTTGGCGTCGCCGGTGTGGGTGGGCACCTCGATTCCGCCTTGAAACTGGAGAAAGCTCTCCTTCGGCAGCATTTGCCCGAAGCTCGCGAAACTCTCCAGAATCGTCACGCCCTTGCCCATGCCCCGGGATACATTGCCGGTAGGCAGGACTGCCTCGCCGGAAAGGCTGAAGATGGATCCCGTTCGCAGGCTGCTGGCGAGCACGCGCTTATAACCCAGTGCGATGTCCCCGACGCCGCCGAACCGGCTCCCCGTACCAGACGCCTGAACGGTGAACGGCAGGCTGATGTCGATCTGGTTTTTGATCCCGAAGCGGCGCTCGTAGACCAGCCGGTTAGTGACATTCCGCGGGCTCCTGGTGTCGATCGCGGCGTCTACCACCGCCTCGTCTTGCCTTCTCGGTGACCAGGGCCCGAGGCAGGTTCAGTTCTCCGCGCGGCCAGGAGGGCTCCCGGCAAAACCCGCGGACGTGCCCGATGACCTTTTCGATCTGGTCCGATGTGAGCGCCTCCCGGAAGGAGGGCATGATCTCGGAGAATCCCCTTGCCTGCCCGCCGTTGTGGATGATCGCGCTCCAGTCCCGGTTGGGCTCGCGCGTGGTGGCATTACAGGCTGTAAAGTCGGGGAACGTTGGTGGTGGCTCGAAACCGCGCGTGGCGTCCACGGCTCCCCTGCCGTTGGTGCCGTGGCACGCCACGCACGCGGCACGAAAGATGTCTTTCCCGCTCGACTGGCCGGTGATTCCGGCCTGCCCAAAGGCGATACCCGCTACCAGTGGCGCCAAGGTGATCGCCGCTGCCCATCGCTTCCCAACGCACTCTCCGCCCATAAGCACAGTACCGGTTGACCCAGAATATTAACTCCGATTATCACATATCGGTGCGTTCGTCCTTTTTGCTGTTCCATCCCACCAACCGCGAACCGGGAGATCAATCTCGCGTACATCGCATCCGTAAACCCGCTCCCCCGAGGGCTAAACCGTCGGTACAATTACAGATTAGATGACCCGTTGCTCCGCTACCGTCGCCGCGATGCTGGCCGCCGCCGCCGTTGCTTCCGCCGCCGACTGGAGTTCCCCATTCGACGGCAAGACCCTCAACGGCTGGAAGGCCGAAGGCAACGCCGCATGGAGCGTGGAGAAGGGCGAACTCGTCGGCCGCCAGGGTCCCGGCGGCGCGGCGGGCGACCTCTTCAGCGTCCAACAGTGGCGCGACTTCGAGCTCGAAGCCGAATGGACCATGCGCTTCCCCGGCAATAGCGGCATCTGGTTCCGCGTCACCGGACCGAACACCGGCT
>JAPKZC010001110.1:4601-5120 GCA_026394025.1 Candidatus Solibacter sp. | reverse complement strand
TGGCCGGCGATTTGATGCCGAACGCCACGGTGGAGCAGCGGGTGGCTTCGGCTTACAATCGCCTGAATCGCACCTCCGCCGAAGGCGGGCTGCAGCCCAAGGAGTATCTCGCCAAATACGGCGCCGACCGAGTGCGCACCACCGTGGCGGTCTGGATGGGCAGCACGCTGGGGTGCGCCGAGTGTCACGATCACAAGTTCGACCCGTTCACCGCGCGCGATTTCTACTCCATGAAAGCGTTCTTCGCCGATATCAAGGAAACCGGCCTGGTTCCGGATCGCGGCAAGGACGCATGGGGCGCGCAACTGATGCTGCCCACGCCGGAACAGCAGAAGCAACTCGACCAATTGAAGCGGGCGCGGGAGGACGCGAAGCTGCGCCTGGCCGAAACGATGAAAGGGCTTGAGCCGCGCCGGGCGGAATGGGAAAAGCAGCTTCTGGCATCCTATGGGGCAGGCGATCTGGCGTGGCGCGTACAGCGGCCGGCCGGCGCGAAATCGGCCCACGGTGCGGTGCTCA
>JAPKZC010001110.1:0-4577 GCA_026394025.1 Candidatus Solibacter sp. | reverse complement strand
GCTCACAATCTACAACGATCAGGACGTGGACTTCACCAGTTACGATGGCGGCAGCCTGGGAGGAACGCGGGCGCCGGGTAACGGCGTGATCATCGCGAGCGGTCCGAATCCGGACAACGAAACCTACACCGTCACCCTGCAGCCCGGCGCGGGCACATGGAAACAACTGGGGCTCGAAGTGGTGATGGATGAAAACCTGCCGGGACTGCGCGTGGCGCGCGGGGCGGACCGGCTGGTGATCACCGAACTCGAAGTGGAAACGGGCGGACGCAAGATTCCGTTCGTTACGGGCACTTCCAACCTGAGTAACCAGGCGTCAGAATACCTGCCTTCGGGCGCCATCGATGGCGACCCGAAAACCGGATGGGCCATCAACGCATACAACGAGACCACCAAGGCCTACCTGGCGCTACGCTTCGCCCGGCCGCTGGAAACCAGCGCCGGTACCGTGCTGACCGTGCGCATCCGGCAGGATTCCGAAGTGCGCCGCGCCACCATGGGCCGGTTCCGGCTGGCGCTTTCCGGTAGCGAATTCTCGTGGCCGACCGCCGAGAAGGGCAAGGAGATTCCGGACGCGGTGCTGCGTGCCTTGCGCCTGGCCGAAGACAAGCGCAACGCCACGCAGCAGGCGACGGTAGCGGCGCATTTTCGCTGGGCGGCGCCGCAAGCGCAGGCCGAAGTGGCGGAAGCCGCGAAATGGGAGCAGGCTGCCGCACTCATGGAAAATGCCATTCCGCACGTCATGGTGTCCGAGGCGGTGACACCAGCCGATACGCGGATTCTGGCGCGCGGCAACTGGATGGACGATTCCGGCGAGGCGGTGTTGCCCGCAATTCCCGGCTTCCTCGGCAAGCTCGACACCGGCGGCGAGCGGGCGACGCGGTTGGATCTGGCGAACTGGTTGGTGCGGCCGGACAATCCGCTGACCGCCCGGGTCACCGTCAACCGCCTGTGGCGGCAGTTCTTCGGCACGGGCCTTTCCAAGGTGCTGGACGACGTGGGTTCGCAGGGCGAATGGCCGACGCATCCGGAACTACTGGACTGGCTGGCCGCCGAATTCGTTCATCCTGAATACCAGGCGCAAGGAGCGCATGGGTGGGACGTGAAGCACCTGATCCGCACCATCGTGACCAGCCAGACCTACCGGCAGGCATCGATGAGCAGCGGGGAACTGGACGAACGCGACCCTGACAACCGGCTGTTGGCGCGGCAGAGCCGCTTCCGCGTGGAAGCCGAAGTGGTGCGCGATATCGCGCTTTCGGTTTCCGGTTTGCTGGTAGAAAAGTTTGGCGGTCCCAGCGCCAAGCCGTATGAACCCGATGGCTACCTGGCGACGCTCAACTTCCCCAAGCGCGAGTACGCGGCCAGCCGCGGCGACGATCTGTACCGCCGCGGCGTCTATACTTTCTGGCAGCGATCTTTCCTGCACCCGAGCCTGCTCACCTTCGATGCGCCCACGCGCGAAGAGTGCACCATCAATCGGGTGAATTCCAATACGCCGTTGCAGGCGCTGGTGCTGCTCAACGATCCGATCTTCGTGGAAGCGGCGCGCGTCTTCGCGCAAAACATTCTGCAACACGGCCGCGATTGGAATGCGCGAATCGATTGGGCCTTCGAACGTGCAGCCGGGCGCACGCCGGTGGCGGAGGAGCGGAACGCGCTGAGCAAGCTGTACGGCGTGAATTTGGCGCGGTTCCAGCGCTCGCCGGCCGATGCGCGCCAACTGGCGCATGAAGGAGAAGCACCGGTGGCGGCCAACTTGCCTACCGCCGAACTGGCCGCCATGACCACGGTGGCGCGCGCCATTCTCAACATGCACGAGACCATCACGAGGAATTGAGGCCCGCGATGAACCCGCACGACGAAAGCACTCTCGACATTCACCGCCGCACCTTTCTGAGGTACGGCCTCTCGGGTCTCGGCCTGCTGGGCTTGAACTCCCTGATGGCCGACCCGCAGGGCGCGCACGGTGTCATCAACCCGCTGCATCACGCCGCCAAGGCCAAGCGCGTGATCTTCCTCTACCAGGCGGGCGGTCCCTCGCACCTGGAGACCTTTGACCACAAGCCGAAGCTCGCCGAGTTACACGGCAAAGGCATGCCGGAAACTTTCACCAAGGGACAGCAGATCGCGCAACTGCAAGGCAAGCCGCTGATCTGCTTCGGCCCGCAGCACGGATTCCAGAAGTACGGCAAGAACGGTTTGGAGATCTGCGACCTCTTCCCGCGCATCGGCAGCGTGGCCGACGATGTCTGCATCATCCGTTCCATGTGGACCGAGCAGATCAATCACGACCCGGCGCACACCATCATGAACACCGGCTCGATTCTGGCCGGGCGGCCGAGCATGGGGTCGTGGGCGCTCTACGGGCTGGGTGCGGAGACGCAGGATCTGCCGGGCTTCGTGGTGCTGCTTTCGGCGGGCAGGGGCGGGCAGATGCAGCCCATCGCGGCGCGCCAGTGGTCGGCGGGGTTGCTGCCCAGCCGCTTCCAGGGCGTCAAGCTGAATTCCATCGGCGACGCGGTACTCCACATCAAGAACCCACACGGCATGAACGCCGGGATGCAGAAGGACTCGATCGACGCCATCAACGCGCTCAACCGCGCGCAGTACGCAACGCTGAAGGACCCGGAAATTCTGACTCGAGTAGCTCAGTACGAGATGGCGTTCAAGATGCAGAGCAGCGTCCCCGACCTGGTGGATATGAGCAAAGAGCCGCGGAAGGTGCTCGACATGTACGGAGCGCGCCCTGGCGATGGGAGCTTCGCATCCAACTGCCTGCTGGCGCGGCGCCTGGCGGAACGCGGCGTGCGATTCATCCAGCTCTATCATCGCGATTGGGACCACCACAGCGGCGTGAAGGCCAACATTGCGCTCAAGGCCGAAGAAGTGGATCAGGCGACCGCGGCGTTGATCACCGACTTGAAGCAGCGCGGCATGCTGGACGACACCCTGGTGATCTGGGGCGGGGAGTTTGGCCGCACGCCGATGTCGCAGGGGGGCGACGGACGCGACCATCACATCAAGGGATTTTCGTTCCTGGTGGCCGGCGGCGGGATGAAAGCGGGGATCACCTACGGCACTACCGATGAACTCGGCTATGCGGCCGAGGAAAACCCGGTAAGCGTCCACGATTTTCATGCCACGATGCTTCATTTACTCGGCGTGGACCACAAGCGCCTCGCGGTGAGGTTTCAGGGGCTGGATGTAAGGTTGACCGGGATCTCGGGCGACGTGGTCAGAGATATTCTGGCGTAGCGGGCGAGGGCTACTGGTGGCTATTGCCTTCCAGTCCTCCTGGCATCGTTCCGCGTCCACTATGTCCGGCTGGGCTGGGCCGAGTATTGGAGCGTCGAATTCGCTCCACCGATGGAGGTCTACCTGCTCAAAGAACGCTTGGGCCGTCTGAGGATGTACACGGCTGGGATCCGGCATCAGCCAGTGTTTTTCGCACTCTTGCAGCCAACACATCGGGAGTGAATGGCTTGGGCAGATACGCCGAATTGCGGTCGATCACCCCGGCCTGGCCGATCCGCTCTTCGGTGTAGCCGGAAATGTAAAGAACCGCAATCTCAGGCCGGGCTGCCCTCAGTTTGTGCGCGAGCGCTCGTCCGTCCATGAGCGGCAGAATCACATCCGTCAGCAGCAAATGAATGACCTTGGGATACTGTTCCGCCAACGCAATTGCATCGGGGCCGTTAGATGCCTGTAAAACGCAATAGCCCTGGCCCTCAAGAACGGTAGTGGCAAGCCGCCGGACTGCCTCCACATCTTCGACGACCATCACCGTCTCCGATCCTCGCACCGCCGGGGCGAGAGGGCTCGCGCCGGGCTGCCCCGCCAAACCGGGCTTGATGCGTGGCAGATAGATATGGAAGGTTGTACCGTGACCCGGTTCGCTGGTGGCTCCAATCCACCCCCCACTCTGATGAACGATGCCGTAAATCGTGGCGAGCCCCAGTCCCGTACCCTTGCCTGGCTCCTTGGTAGTGAAGAACGGTTCGAACAGGTGTTGTTTGACCTCATCGCTCATTCCCGTGCCGGTATCGGTGATTCCGAGATAAACGTAAGGGCCCGGCGCCAACTCCGGAATACGATCGACGAAGGTCTCGTCCGCATCCACATTCTTCGTCTCGATGGTCACCGTGCCGCCGTTTGGCATGCTGTCCCGCGCGTTGACAACCAAATTCATCAAGACCTGATGCATTTGGCCTGCGTCAGCCATGACCTCTCCAATCCCTGTACCGAGCCGGGTAATCAACTCGATGTCCTCGCCGACCAGCCGCCCGTACATTGTTTCCGCTTCCATCACCACAAGATTCAGATCTAAGGCCTTCGGCTGTACCAGTTGCTTGCGGCTGAACGCGAGGAGCTTGCGAGTCAGGCCCGCCGCACGGTCCCCTGCCTTGCGAATCTCCATCAGACTCGCCCTCGACGCGTCCTCCGGTCCCAAACCCTTCAACAGTAAGTCGCTGTAGCCATTGATAACCGTCAGCAAGTTGTTGAAATCGTGCGCCACACCGCCTGCCAGCCGCCCGACGGTCTCCATCTTCTGCGCCTGTAAGTACTGCGCCTCG
>JAPKZC010000147.1:4056-10459 GCA_026394025.1 Candidatus Solibacter sp. | reverse complement strand
AGCCCGAACCCGCGCGATCGGACAAGACCGCCACCGATGAACTCTCGGTGATGGCCTCCACAGTCAATCTCCTCGGCGAGCGCCTGCGCGGGGCCCAATTCGAAGTGTCCGACCTCCGCGGCAACATCGACCACCTGCTACAGGATCTGGAAGACGCCGTCTTCATCTTCAATCGCGAATTCCGCCTTGTCTTCGCCTCCGGCTCCGTCGAGAAATTTCTCGGCCGCGAACGTTCCGATCTTCCTGGGCAAACGGTGACCGAGGTCTTCCCGCCCTCCACCATGCTTGGCCTTCTGGTGGCGCAATCCTCCGCAACCGGCCGTACGATCCGCAACCGCCGGGTGCCTCTCGGCACGCCCGGCCACACCCTGGCTGGTCCCGCCGTCGTGCTGCTTTCCGTGGACATTCTGGAGAACCTTCCCGGAGGGCCCGCCGCCGGAAGTGGAATCCTGGTCCGCCTGCGCGACCCCGAAGCGCAGCGCAAGATCAACCGCGAACTGCAGACTGCCGACCGCCTGTCCGCCATCAGCCGCATCTCCAGCGGCGTCGCCCACGAGGTCAAGAACCCCCTCAATGCCATCCTGCTTCACGTCGAGGTGGCGCGATCCAAGCTCTCCAGCGGCAATACTGATATCGCCGAACAGATGGAGATCATCTCCCGCGAAATTCTCCGGCTGGACCGCGTGGTGCGCACCTTCCTCGATTTCACCCGCCCCGTCGAGCTGCAATTGGACAACGTCCCCATGCAGGAACTGGTCCGCGAGATCGTCGATCTCGCGCGCCCGCAGACCGCCGCTGCCAACATACAGGTGACCGTCCGTCAGGAGGCCGAAGGCGTCGAAGTGCGGGTGGATCGCGACCTGCTCAAACAGGCCGTGCTCAACGTCGTGGTCAACGCCATGCAGGCCATGCCCGAGGGCGGCGAACTGCGCTTCGAGGCGTCGGCCGGCGGGGACACGGCGGAACTGCGCATCTCTGACAGCGGCACGGGCATCCCTCCGGAACTGCGCGACAAAGTCTTTCGCCTCTACTTCAGTACGAAAAAGGAAGGTTCCGGAATTGGTCTGGCCATGACCTTCCGGATCGTGCAACTTCACGATGGTACAATCGATTTCACCAGCGAGCCAGGGAAAGGCACCACCTTCCTGATCCGTCTGCCCATCGCGGTGTGATCCATGAAAGCCACTGCACTGCTCACGGCTCTTGCCGGCATCCTGCTTGTGGGCTGCGCGCTGCGCGGCAAACCGGCAAAGTCCGTCGCCCCGCCGGCGGCGCCGAAGCCCGCTGCCAACCCGACGCCCGTACCCGCGCCTCAGGCTCCGCCTCCGCTCTCCATCCCGCAGACGCGTGTCGAGCTTCCCAAGCCGCAGCCCGTGGACCCGGCGGCCTTCGACACCGAAGCGACACCGCCGGAGCCGCCACCCGCCGCCGCACCGGTCCGCTCGCGCCGCGCCAACCCGGCCCCCATCCAGCCCGCCGGCCCGCCCGCTGCCGCCACCGCGCCGCCGGAGCCGCGCGAAACCGTGCAGGAGATTGTCCCTCCCGCTGAGTTGAAGCGGCTCAGGGATAGCGCACAGGCCCGCCGTCGCGAGGTCAATCAGATTCTGGAGCAGCGCGGAAGGCGCCAGTTGACCGACGCCCAGCGAAACGTGGAGGCTACCATCCGGAATTTCCTGACACTCTCCGAAGACGCTGAGAAGCACAACGACCTGCGCCAGGCGGATGCCCTCGCCGAGCGCGCCCAGATCCTCGCCAAGGAATTGCAGAGTGGAAAATAACCAATACGCACAGCGGCGGCAGTCCGTTGCCGCTGCGCTACCCGCCCGCAAGCTGGATTGCCTGCTGGTGGCATTCAGCCCCAACCTGCGCTACCTCTCCGGCTTCACCGGCAGCAGCGGCGCCCTACTGATTTTTCCCGGACGGAGCATCCTGTTTACGGACCCGCGCTACCGGATACAGGCCGCGCAGGAATCCAGCTGCAAGATCCGCATCGCCAAAGGGCCGCTGGTGCTGGACCTGCTGGCAACCCTGAGCAAAGCCGGCGTCAAGCGGATTGGCTACGAGCCCGCCCACATGACCTGCGACACCTTCGAGTCCCTCAAGTTGCGCCTCCCCTTGCGCGCCTCGCTCGAACCCGTGACTGGCTTGGTCGAAGAGCTGCGCATGGTGAAATCCACCGCCGAACTCGCCCTCATCCGGCGCAGCGTGGAGACCAACTCCCGCGCCTTCGAGCAGACCATCGCCCGCGTCAAGCCCGGCATCCGCGAACGCGATCTTGCCGCCGAACTGGAATACCGGATGCGCCGGTGCGGCGCCGAAAAGCCCAGCTTCGAGACCATCGTGGCCGCTGGAGTGCGCTCCGCTCTTCCCCACGCGCAACCCACCGCCGCGCGCCTTACCGCCGGCGACCTGGTGGTGGTCGACATGGGCGCCTTTCAAGACGGCTACGCCAGCGACATGACCCGCATGCTCTCGGTGGGCAACCCCAGCGCCAAAGTGAAACGCA
Source organism: Candidatus Solibacter sp. (assembly GCA_026394025.1). Classification (GTDB taxonomy): domain Bacteria; phylum Acidobacteriota; class Terriglobia; order Bryobacterales; family Bryobacteraceae; genus Solibacter. The sequence continues at coordinate 7,953 of JAPKZC010000147.1, read as the reverse complement.
TGTACCGCGCCGTGCTGGAAGCGCAGCTCGCCGCCATCGATGCGGTTCGCCCCGGCGTCACCACGGTCAGCGTGGATGCCGCCGCGCGCCGCGTGCTGGCGGGCTTCGGCCTGGACCATTGTTTCATCCACTCCACCGGCCACGGGCTGGGGTTGGAGATCCACGAACCGCCCCGCCTCGGCAAGCGCGATCGGCACCGGCTGCGCCCGGGCATGGCGATCACCATCGAACCCGGCGCTTACATCGAGGGTTTCGGCGGCGTGCGTATCGAAGACACCGTGGTGGTCACCGAAACGGGCTGCGAGATTCTCACCCCAACGCCGAAGGACCTGCACATCGTCTAGTGTAGTGTCTGCGAAATAACCAGGCAGTTCAGCGCCTCCGCTTTCTCGACTTGGGGCTGGACCACACTGAGCAGTACCAAGTACGCTCGGACTTTGGCGATTTTCCGCTGATTCCGACTGGTCTCCACTTTCAAGTCGCGCACCCACCCACGACAGAAGGCGATCGTCCGTCCTACTTTGAGGTGTGTTAGGCCACGTCTGCCTGAACTTCCGGCAGATCCGTCGCGGGATGCGTGAACGTGTAGTGCACGTCGGGCGTGACCCGGCGCGAACGGCGACGTTCGCGCAGACCGAGGCGGTGCATGATGCGCCCCGCGTGATCGGGATCGTAGCGTACGCCAAAACAGGCGAAAATCGCGTCCGCGAAGCGCGCCGTGGTCCAGCGGTCAGTTTCAAAGCCCGCTGCACGCGGCCCCGCCCGATAGGTGTCCGATAGGACCTTGAGCTGATCCGCGGTGAGGCGGCTGGGACGGCCCGGCGCGCGGCGTTTGCGGAGCGACTCCACCCCGGTCCCGCTCAAGGTGCGGTTCCAGCGGGACGCCGTGGTGCGGCTAACTCCGAATTTGTGGGCGACTTGGGACTGCGAGAGCCCCGTTTGCAGGTCCTGTGCGGCCAACAGGCGCCTGCTCTCCATTTCATCGCGACTCAGAAGACCTTGTGCGGCTGTGTCCATAGTCTCGCGCGGTTGTTTGAGTTACCAGAGCGTTCCTAGGATACCAGAAAACATTTTCAATGCAAATTGTTTTTTGCAGAGCTTCGTGTTGCGGAACGTGGCGTGCCCCGCCTCTGGGACACGAGCCTTGACTACGTAGGCCGTGTCGCTGATGAAGATCGGCCCGTTGTCCGCCGCGCTCCGGATCAGCGTGCCGGCCGGGAGGTTGATCGGCAGGCCGCTGTTGATGTCGCCGAACTTCCCTCCGCCGGCCACGTAGAACTTGAAGTTCAGATCGCCCTGGGAGATGCTGGCGATCTGCTGGCCGAGCCGATGAAATCGAGGTTCTCGCCGGTGGCGTAATGGATCAGGGTCTCCCCGAGGTTGAGGAACGCGCCGCCACCAGTTCCGCGATCAATCCTCCTGGGAGCGCTTCGATTGGTCGAGTACACAATTCCTGCCGCCGGCCGCCCGCTCTGGCCAGTACACCCATATCTCGTTGTCGTAGAACCCTGTTAACCAAGCGGTACAAATCCGTTCGGCCTTTTGAGGACTTGCCGGCTACGTCAATTCGCGGCAAGATTCGAAGAGCCTCGGCATCATCGTGAGAGGCGGGAGATTGATACCCGATGAGTTGCACGGAGAGAGACCACATCATCCTGGCATTCGCGCTGGCCGCGAATGAGGGGAATATCGCGGCGGAAGACGTCGAACTCGCGGCCAGCGACGGCGAGCGCCAGCACGCGCAGAAGTCCGTGGAGGCTGCCCGCAACTACTGTTACTCCCTGCGGGCGAGGTTTCTGACCCACTGCGAACAGCACGGCTGCTGAAAGATGACCCCCTAATAGGTGGCCACCGACACGCGCAGCACCAGCGGTTCCGCGCCGAAGTTGAGCCCCCAGTCGGTCTCGTCGCCATTCCAGATGCGCAGAAACTTGAAGACACCGTTCTGGTACGTGCCCTCTTCGACGCGCAGGAACTGGCGATGCTTGTCCGCATCGGCGGGACGGAAATCGACGCGGCAGTAGAACCCGGCCACCAGGAACTGGTTATCCTTCAACTGGGCAACCAGAATGCGCCCCGTCGGTTCGGCGTTCCCCACGGCGCGATTGTTGCGGGTCGCTCCGTAGGACACCACCGCGTTCCACGGTCCGAATGCCAGAGTCTGCGTGACTTTCCCCTTTTCCTCGGCCACCGCCTGTAGCTTGCCTTCGAAATTGAGGCGCGCGATCTCGCGCTGCATGGGGCCGATCAAGCGATAGTTCCTGGCCGTCGGGGCCAGCGACTCCGGCGTGTTGCGAGGGGTGGTGTAGTCCATCCCGAATGGTGCGTAGCCGATGGCCTGAAGGCCGAGCGCCGAGAAGAAAAAGCGGGTAGTCGAGGGCGCGCTGCTGGTCTCGGGCACGAACAGGGCGTTATCGTCGCGGTGATAGAGCTCCAGTACCTTCAAATACGCAGCGGGGTCGTTCTGGTAGATATCGGGCGCCACGATATCGAGCGCGGGCGCCGCCACTTTCCAGATGGGGATCACGTTATCCGTGGGACCGCCGCTCTCGTAGCTGCCGGGAGCCCCCGGCTTGAGCGGGTCGCGCAAAGCCGCGTTGGCATAGAGTGGCAGCGGATAGACTGCCTTGCCGGCGGCGGCGACCTGCCCGACGTATGTGGCGACCGCCCAGGCGTGGAAGTTGACTTCGGCCTCAGGGCCAAAGGCTTCCTGCCAGTTGGCGTTGGGGGACGCGGGCTTCACCTGCATCGCCGTGAGTATGCCGGCCGGGACGGGCGCTTCGAAGAGCTTCTGCGCGGCGGGCGAGTAATCGCGGACCGGGCCCCAGGTGCCGGGTTCGTTCTGCACTTGAACCATGATCACGGTGCGCTCGGGGTCGGCCGCCTTGAGGTAGCGCATGAATGCGGTGAACGCCGTCTTGTCGGCTTCTAGCGACGCGGTGGCGAACGGTGACGGCGAATCCGCGGGACGTCCGTTCTTGTCCGTCAGGTGCGTGTAGCGCTCGGGGGCCAGTTTCATCCACTCCGGCATGTAGTGCTGGCTGCCGTTCTTCCAGGTGGCGAACCAAAGTAGAACCAGCCGAAGGCGATGCTGCCGGGCCCCGGCCAGCAGCGCGTCGATCACGCTGTGATCGTACTGCCCCTGCCGTGGTTCGAACTGTTCCCAGTAGACAGGGATTTCCACTGTGTTGACGTTGAGGTATTCCATGGCGGACCACACCTTCGGCAGCATGGCTGGCCAGGCGCTGGAGTTATGCACCTGCGCGCCCAACATCAGGTAGGGAGCATTGTCGACAAACAGGGCGTGGCGCCCGTCCTTCTTCACCATGCGCGGAAGCGGGCGCTCCTTCACCTGGGCGGGAAGCGAAGCGGCAACACTCGCGGCCAACAATACGGCCACAACCGCGGATCTCATTCGCATTTTGTTGCACTCCTGTTGCGCGCACCAGCATAACATCGGGCCTCGAAGGTTTTCAGGCCGATTGCTCTTCTGCGAGCCGCGCCATATGATTGAGTGGTCTTTGAGGTGACGGAGAAATGAAGCCGGGAATTTCGTTCAAGGTAACGCTCGCGGGCGCGCTGTTGCTGGCGCTCCAGGGCTACGCACAGACCGCTGCCGGGCTCCCCCGCTTGCAGAAGCAGGGCACCGCCACGCAGTTGATCGTAGATGGCAAGCCGTTCCTGGCGCTGGCGGGAGAACTGGGAAACAATACCGCCACCAGCCTGGAGAATATGCAGGCGGTGTGGCCCAGACTGGTCGCGGGCAATCTCAACTGCGTGCTGGCGGCAATCTCCTGGGCGCAGATGGAACCCACCGAGGGCAAGTACGAATTCGGCCTGGTGGATGGTCTCATCCAGGAGGCGCGGCGCCACGATCTGAAGCTGGGTTTCCTCTGG
>JAPKZC010000147.1:2263-4016 GCA_026394025.1 Candidatus Solibacter sp. | reverse complement strand
TCTGAAACTGGTTTTCCTCTGGTTCGGCAGTTGGAAAAACGGCCTTTCGAGCTACGCCCCTTACTGGGTCAAGAAGGACTACAAGCGGTTCCCACGGATTCAACTCCAAAGTGGGAAGAGCATTGAGTTGCTCAGCACTTTGAGCGACAACACGCGGGATGCCGACGCGCGGGCATACCGCGCCTTGATGAAGCACATCAAGCAAGTGGATGGCCAGGAGCACACCGTGGTCATGATGCAGGTGGAGAACGAAGTCGGCGTGCTGCGGGACTCGCGGGACCGGTCGGCTGCGGCGAACAAGGCCTTTGCGGGACCGGTGCCGAAGGAACTCATGGACTACCTCCAGCGACACAAGGACACGTTAATCCCGGAGTTCCGCGAAGAATGGGCGGCAAATGGCTCTAAGACATCCGGCACGTGGGAAGAAGTTTTCGGCCCCGGCAAGCCCGCCGGCGTCGAGATGCCCATCCAGACCAGAACCCCGCCGCTGAGTGCGGACGACTACCAGACGGCGTGGCGGAAATTGCACTGGCCGGTGGACGAGATCTTCATGGCGTGGCACTACGCGCGCTTCGTCAACAAGGTGATTGAGGAAGGCAAAGCGGAATACAACATCCCGATGTTCGTCAACGCCTGGCTGCAACAGCCCAATATGGCGTGGCCCGGCACTTACCCGAGCGGCGGACCACTGCCTCAGGTGCACGATGTCTGGCGCGCCGCGTCGCCCGCCTCCGACCTGTGGGCGCCGGACATCTATTTGCAGTACTTCGACGAGGTCTGCGAAAGATGGGTGCGCAACGGGAACCCGCTGTTCATTCCCGAAACCGGCGCCAACGCGGCCAATGTGATGACAGCCTTCGGCAAGTACGGCGCCATTGGGTTCTCGCCGTTTGGCATCGAACGAATGGTGGGCCCGGATACCGAGCTGGCCGCGGCGTATCGCGTGGTTTCGCAGATGGCGCCGGCCATCGCGGCGCAGCAGGGCAAAGATACCATCACCACGGTTCGCATGAACCAGGGCGATGCTCCACTTAAGCTCAAGCTTGGGAACTACACGCTGGACCTCACCTATGTCGGCAGGGGCCGTGTGCCGATTGCGCCGGAGCCAACCGCCCCGGCACAGCCCGCGGGCCAGCCGCTTCCGCAGCCCGCCCCGCCAGTTGCCGCGCAGGCGCGGCCGGGGCAACCGGGGCAACAAGGCCCGGCGCTGGCAACGGCGATCCTGCTTGCGGCCGGCCCGGACGAGTTCTATCTGGGCGCCGCCGGCGGCGGCATGCGAATCAACTTCACACCGGACACGCCGGGGCCGTCCATCGTCGGACTCGGCGATGTGCAGGAAGGTAAGTTCGTGGATGGCAAATGGCGGGTCGTCCGGCAGTTGGGCGGCGACGATACCGGACAGGGCGAAATCCTGACGCTGCGCGCCAATACCGTCCTGCGCGTAACCGTCTATCGCTACGAATAGGCCCCGGTGGCCGTGGGTAGATAACAACGGCGAGAGCACCCGCGCACCGGCGTGGGACGGACGCTCGCGACGTAAAACGACTCAAATGTTCGCCGCTTATTCCCGATCTTCCACCCCCGCGCCATACCGCATTTCCAAGTGAAATCGCAGTAAAGGATCGTAAAGTCGCGTGACAACCCCGTGTATCCCGCATATAATGCCGGTAGCGCATTCGGACTTTTTGATCTTATGTGTGGGAGTCAGATAGGGCGGACTCGTTCGCCCAATAATTCAGGGATCTGGAGACTA
>JAPKZC010000147.1:0-2105 GCA_026394025.1 Candidatus Solibacter sp. | reverse complement strand
CGGGCAGACTCTGGGCGAGATTGTGGGAGAGGTCGCCGATTCGTCGGGGGCTGTGGTCCCGAACGCTACCGTGACGGTGACCAACGTGTCTACCAACGCCACGCGATCCGTTAAAACCAACGCCGCCGGGCTGTACTCGTTTCCGTCGCTTGTGCCCGGCCCATACCGGGTGCGCGTGGAGATGGGTGGATTTAAGACCGTCACCCGCACCGGCATCGAACTTGAGGTGCAGCAGTCGGCGCGCGTGAATTTCGCGTTGGACGTGGGCCAGGTGAATGAATCCGTGGAAGTGAGTGCCAGCGCTGCCATGCTGGCCACCGAAAATGCCACCGTGGGCACGGTGATCGACAATCGCCGCATCGTGGAATTGCCGCTGAACGGCCGCAACTTCCTGCAATTGGTGTCGCTTTCGCCGAACGTGACGTACGGTTTCGCCACCCCCGGCCAAGCCGGAGGACGGCAGGGCGGGGACCGCACCAGCCAGAACATCTCGCTGATGGGCATGCGCGGCACCTGGAACCGCTACACCCTGGACGGCGTGGAGAACACGGATGTGAATTTCAACCTCTACGTTGTGTTGCCCTCCATTGACGCCTTGCAGGAGTTCAAGGTACAGAGCGGCATCTACCCGGCGGAATTCGGCCGCGCGGCCAGCCAGATCAACGTTTCCACCAAGGCCGGCGGCAACGCTTTTCACGGCTCGATGTTCGAGTTCATGCGCAACGACAAGCTGGATGCCAAGCAGTACGACTTCATCGGCACCAGCCCGAAAAAGAGCCCCTTCAAGTACAACCAGTACGGTTTCACGCTGTCCGGTCCGGTGAGGATCCCGAAGATTTTCAACGGCAAAGACAAGCTGTTCTTCATGTCCAACTACGAGGGTTTCCGGCAACGGACCCTGGGCTATGGGCTGTACACCACCCCCACCACGGCCATGCGCAACGGCGATTTCTCCTATGCGCTCCCCGGCAACCAGTTGTACGATCCGGGGACGAAGGCATTCGTCAACGGCGTCCTGACCGGCGCTCCCTTCGCAAATAATCAGATTCCCAAGAGCCGCTTCAATGCGACTTCAGTGAAGCTGCTGGAATTCTGGCCGCAGCCAAACGTGGCCACCTCCGCCCTGAGCAACAACTACCAGGTTGGCGTACCGGGCCTCACCGACAAAGATCAGTTCACGCTGCGTTCGGACTTCAATGAGAGCTCTTCTTCCCAGTGGTTTGGCCGGTACAGCAGAACTGAGGAGACGGTGCTCAACAAGGGTTGGGCGCTAAACGGAACCACCTTGTACACCTCGGCGTGGCAGGCCATGCTCTCCAATACACGGGTGATCGGTTCGAGCAAGGTGAACGAATTCCGTTTCGGCGTGAATCACTTCTACAATCTGGTCGGCCTGGAACTCAGCAGCCAGCGCGACGTGATGAAGGAATTGTCCATCCCCGGCTTGAGCACACCCGACCCCATCACCTGGGGCATCCCGCGCATCCCCAGTCTGGTGGGCGTCAGCGGATTCGGCAACGATTCCAGCGGCCCGTTCGCCATCTACGACTCTGTATTCCAGTGGACCGACAACTTCTCCTGGATCAAAGGCAAGCACTCCCTGCGGTTCGGCGGCGAAGTGCGCCGCGACCGCTACAACCAGAAGGGCAACGAATTCGCCCGCGGCTCGTTCGAGTTCAACGGTACGTACTCCAGCAATCCGACGACGAAGAAGGGCGGCGACTCCACCGAGTAGAAGTAGCCGAAGCCGGTGCGGACCGTCCACGTCGAGGTAGGGCTGTAGGCGATGCCGAGGCGCGGGGCCCAGTTGCCGTAGTCGGTCGAGACCAGGCGATCGCCGAGGCGACCGTCGCGGGCGACGGGGACGTTGGGATAGCGGAAGCCCTTGCCCTCGTAGAAATCGCCCATGCCGGTGCGTACCAGCGTCGGGTGGAGGCTCTTGTCCTGCACGTTGGCGGCGCTGGTGATGTGGGGCGTGTCCACGCTGACCATGTTTGCCGAACGGTCGAACCAGGGCGGCGTCAATTCGTACCGCAACCCGACATTCATGGTCAGTCTGGGACTGATGCGGTAGGTGTCGTCCACGTAGCCGTAGGCGCTGGTGG
>JAPKZC010000641.1 GCA_026394025.1 Candidatus Solibacter sp. | reverse complement strand
TTCATCGGGGTGGCGCCGTTCCCGCCAGTCCCAGACCCAAAGCCGCAACCGTCCGCGCCTCGCTCTGCTGCAACTGGGTCAAGCGATCCTTTTTGTCGAAGTGCGCTTTGATCACGTCGCGCACAATGGCTGCCGCGAACTGCCCGTGAGCGCCGTGTTCGAACAACGCCACCACCACGATTTCCGGGTTGTCGCGGGGCGCAAAACCTACGAACCAGGCATTGTCCCCCATATCCTTGGCGCCGGATGCCTTGATATAGTCGTTGGACGCCAACTGCGCCGTCCCCGTCTTTCCGCACACATCAAGGTGCGGCAGAGCCGCGCGCACCCCCGTGCCACCTTCGTTGACCACTCCGTACATGCCGCTCACCACGCCCTTGACATTCTCCGCATTGAGCGTCCACTCCGCCACCTTAACCTGATCCAGTGCCTTCTTCACCATATGCGGCTGGTACCACTTCCCGCCTACCGCCAGTCCGCCGATGGCTCGCGCCAATTGCAGCGGCGTCACGGTGAGCGCCCCCTGCCCGATGGCCACCGAGGGCGTCTCGCCGGCGTACCACTTGGTGCGTTGGGTGCGCAGTTTCCATTTTTCCGAAGGCATCAGCCCGCTCTTCTCATGCGGCAGATCGATTCCAGTAGTCTGGCCAAAGCCCACCAGATCCCCGTAAAACGCCAGATTGTCGATCCCCAGCTTGCTACCCAGGGTGTAGAAGTAGACGTCGCAGGAGTGCACGATGCCGCCGTGCAGGGATTGCGCACCATGTCCGCGCTTCTCCCAGCAACGCTGATACTTGCCGTAGAGCGCCACGCCGCCGCTGCACCTGGTGGTCCACTTGTCGTCGATCGTGCCGGTCTCCAGACCCGCCAGCGCGACGATCGGCTTAAACGTGGATCCCGGGGCCAGTTCGGCCTGGATGGCGCGGTTCAGCATGGGGTGTTCGGGATTGTCGGCGATTTCGCGCCAGTCCTTAGTCCTGATCCGCACCGCAAATTTGTTGGGGTCGAACGTAGGTCGGCTGACCATCGCCAGCACTTCGCCCGACCTTGGATCGAGCGCCACCACCGAACCGTTCTTGCCTCCCATGGCCAGTTCCGCCACGGTCTGCACATCCAGATCGATGGTCAGTTGCAAGTCCTTGCCTTCCACCGCCTTCTTGGTGGCCAGGGTCTGGCGCACCGTGCCGCGGTTGTCCACCACCGCCTGGCGCTGTCCGTCCACTCCCATCAGCGTGTCGTTGTACTGCTTCTCAATGCCGAACTTGCCGACCACGTCGCCCTGGCTGTATTTGGCGTACTCCGGCGCGTCCAGCTCCTGCTCGCTGATTTCGCCGGTGTACCCTATGACGTGGGCCAAGGTGCCATCCTTCGGGTAGAGACGGCGCGGGGTCTGGATCAACACCAGTTCCGGGAAAAAATCGTGGTGTGAGTCCACGAACGCCAGATCGGCCGGCGAGAGTTCGTCCTTGATCGCGACGGTAACGTATTTCGGCTGCTTGCGAACCCGTTTCACGCGCGCCACCAGTTCGCTGTAATCCAGGTCCAGGCCCTGCGCGATCGGCCGCAGGTGCTCGTCCTTGGCGGATTCGCGGGCCAGCAACAGGCTGAACGAGGAGTGATTGTCCACAATCACGCGCCCGTCGCGGTCCAGAATGCGTCCGCGCGGCCCCGGAATGGGCATGGACTTAATGCTGTTC
>JAPKZC010000768.1:1022-3464 GCA_026394025.1 Candidatus Solibacter sp. | reverse complement strand
GTCCGAAGCGTGCACCCGGGGTTCCCGGGATGGGCCGTTGCTATTCGGGTTCAAAGCCGAGAATTCGTCTTCGAATGAACAGTTTATAGGGGTGTCCTTGCCGTGATCCCCCACGATCAAAGCGCGCTTCGCTGGACTCTGGAATAATGGTAGCAACCACATGATCTTACCGACCGCGGGAACGTCCTGCCCGGTCTGGCCCCTCGGGGCCAGGCGCTCAATCTCATGGGAATCCCAAACGCCGTTTTGCGTTTCCCCGCAAAGCCTTGTAACCTGTCTACTTGCTGGTACGCCTTTCAAATCGGAGAGAGAGTTGTTTCCGGGTGCCGGCATTTTCCATGGTGCGGCATGCTGGTTGATTTCGAATTGATCCGGCGCGCGCAGAAAAGCGACGCCGCGGCATTCAACGAAATCGTTCTGGCCTACCGGAAACGCATTTTGGGAACGATCACCCGTTTGATCGCCCGTCCGGAGGATGTTGAGGATGTCGCTCAGGAGGTTTTCCTGCGACTTTATTTTTCCCTCGATCAACTGCGGACGGCAGAGGTCTTTGAACCTTGGTTGTACCGTCTGACGGTGAATGCGGCCTACGATTACCTGCGGAAGCAGCGCCGCCGGCAGGAGTTTCGGATGTCCGACCTGAGCGAGCAGCAGGTGATGCTGGCCGATGCGATGGCGGGCGGGAAAGCCGAGAAAGAGGATGTCCACCAGAAGAAGGTTCGCGAATCGGTGGATTCGCTTCTCGGAGCGGTGTCCGAGGCGGATCGTATTTTGCTGATGTTGAAGGAAGTAGAAGGCCTTTCGCTGAAAGAACTTGAAAAGGTCTACAAAGTGAATGAGAATGCTCTGAAGGTCCGGTTGTTCCGCGCCAGGCAAAGAGTGCTGAAAGCGTTCGGATCGGCGAAAAAAGAGTCAGCCGGATAGTACCGGTGCAGTAAAAGGGATCTGGAGTAGAGCTATGATGAATTCTATGCACGGCAGCGACGATCAACAACTCGATGCCCTGTTCCGGGCCTACCACGACGCCTGTGCGGCGCCCGAAGCCGGGGTGAATTTCATGCCCAATCTCTGGGCCCGCATCGAATCGCGCCAGCGATTCACCTTCTCCTTCCGTCGCATGGCCAACGCCTTGACTACCGCTGCCGTCGCCCTGTCGCTCGCCTTGGGCGTTTACATGGCGATCCCGCGGTCTAGTTCCGTCGACTATAACCAGACCTACGTGGAAGCTTTGGCCGAAGCCAACACCCCGGATTCCATCGATCTAGTCAATCCGGCCAGCTTGGAACTTCCCGCTGACCGGCCGAGCCGCTAAAGAGGAGTCATGCCTAAATTCGGACTCTCCGCCGTGCTTTCCGCGATCCTAATGTTCTTCAGCGGGGCGGTGCTTGGGGCGTTTTCCTACAGGCTCTATTCCATCAGTCCCGTCCAGTCCGGTAAGGATGCCGGCGCCCCTCCAAAGAAGTTGAGTCCGGATGAGTTCCGGAAGAAGTACGTGTCAGATCTTGCCAGCGCGGTTAAACTGGACAGCCAGCAGATACTCGCCCTCAACGGCGTCCTCGATCGAACCCGCGCGGAGTTCGACAAGCTGAACGACAAGATTAAGCCGGAGCGGGACGCTCTGAATGAAAAACGCGATGCGCTGAATGAGAAGTGGCGTCCGGACCGCGAAGCCATTCAAAGCCACCAGGTCGAAAGCATCAACGGCTTGCTCCGTCCCGACCAGCGTCCCCTGTACGAGGCTTTTCGCACCGAGCGCGAGCGTCTGCGCAGACTGCACGACCAGCAGCGCAAGAAACAGTAGTTCCCCAGCCAACCGCAAAAAGCAAAAAGGCAGGCCCAAAGGCCTGCCTTTTTGCTTTTTCAGGAGTTGTGTCGTAAAACGCTACGCCGTCGGCTGAGCAACCTTCTTGGCGCTGCGCGAGACCGCATACTTCTTTTCGAAGCGATCGATCCGTCCGGCGGTGTCCATCAGCTTCATGCGGCCCGTGAAGAACGGGTGGCACGCGGAGCAGATTTCCACACGCATGTCGCCCTTGTGGGTCGAGCGCGTCTTGAAGGTGTGGGCGCACGCGCACGTGACATTGATTTCGTTGTAAGCGGGGTGAATTCCAGCCTTCATCTTGTTACCAGGGGGTCCTTTCGAGATCTCCAGTATACCAGAAATACAGACCCCCGTGAGCCTTTCGGCTCACGGGGGTCTGTCAGCCTTGGAGATGCCTGAGGCTTTCAACCAGCGCAAGAGGCAGCCGGTCCACAGGAACGTGATCCCGCCACTGAGCGGAATCGGCTACTTTAGAGGCTCGACTTCAACAGTCGGCCACCTCTCGCGGTCTATTGCTACTTTCCATTTTGCTGGACCACCTCCTTTTTCAGTGATACCCATATCCTGGCACGCGATTCGCCGCCTGTCAATATGGTTTTACGTAGCCCTGGCTTTCCAGG
>JAPKZC010000768.1:0-931 GCA_026394025.1 Candidatus Solibacter sp. | reverse complement strand
TTACAAATTCGCGGCCGCGAACCGGCACATTACCAGGCCATCCAGGAGGTTAAACGGGAACTGCCCCGTGGTGTAGTGGCCGCAGGGCAGATTGAACACTTTATGCGGCAAATCAAGCTCGCGGAAGCTGTCCAAAACCTGCCGCGAATACACCGGTAGAAAGGTGCTGTCGTGGCTGGCCCAGATTAATAGCGTCTTCAAATCCCGTCCCTGAAACCGCTTCAGATAGCTGGCCGGACTGATCACGCTCCAGTACCGGCGCAACTCTTCCTGCGTCACGTTGCCCGAGAAGGCCTGGCTCACGTTCTGCGTGGAAAGCCCCGTCCACACTACGTCCGCAAAGTGCATCGAGACATGGTTGAAAATCCCCATCCGGATCCTGGTGTCGTGCGCGGCAGCTATGAACGCCACGCAGGATCCCAGACTGGTGCCCAGCACGCCCACCCGGCTGTATCCCATTGCCGCCAGCCAATCCACGCAGGCGCGCACATCCACCGCCGATTGCCTGCCCGCATGAATGGTCCGGCCCACGTTGCTCGAGACGTGGTAATCCGCCCGCGCGGTCTCCGCCGGCTTGCGCTCGGCGTGATACGCCATGGTCATGCGCAGTGCGCTGATGCCGCAGCGATTGAGCAATTTGGCCAGCCCCACGTGACCGTCCGGACCGGAATTCCACTGCGGTAGTACAATCACCGCCCGCCCTTTGTCGTTGGGCGCCGGCAGCCACATCGCGTGCGCCGTATTGTTCTCGGGATACCGGGTCTCTACCGGGCTGGTGAACGTCAGGCGTCCGCCATCCAACCGGTAGTCCCGCACCGGCTCATAGGAAAAAAACCGGTCGGAGTCCGCCAGCGTTTCGTTCACGAACCGGGCGACGCATTCCGCCGAGTTTCCGTTGGCGTCGACCGGGCAGGAGGGGAATTCCAGGCTG
>JAPKZC010000261.1 GCA_026394025.1 Candidatus Solibacter sp. | reverse complement strand
CCCAGCAGCCGGGAAAGTCCGCGGTCGGCCAGCACCCGTCCGCCGGTTTGGCAACTCGCGCAGTAGTTCGTTTCGTTGTCCGCGTAACGAATACGCAGAATCTCCGCGCCGCACCGCGGGCACCGCTTTCCGTAGCGTCCGTGAACGGCCATGCCTTCCCGAAAGGCGGTAACCTTCTCCGGGAACCGCTCGCGCGCCTCGGCGCGCAGCCGCCCGAGCCAGAGTTCGAGCGTGCCGCGCGCCGCCGCGAAGAGGCGGTCCCATTCCTCCGCCGTCAACTTCCGGGTCAAAGCCAGGGGCGAGAGTCGGGCGGCATGGAGTATCTCGTCCGAGTACGCATTCCCCACCCCGCTCACCACCCGGGGATCCGTCAATGCCCGCTTCAAGGTCCGGTTTTCCCGCACCAGCGCGGCGCGGAAAGATTCAATATCGGCCGAGATCACGTCTATCCCGCCCGGGTCCATTGCCATCAAGCCCGCCTCGCCCGCCACCATGTGGAGCGAGGCCCTCCGCTTTGTGCCGGCCTCGGTGAGCGTGAGTGAGCCCGCCGGGAAATCGAATGCCGCCAGGTTCTGCCGGCCCTTAAGGACGGCGTGGGCGGGCTTCCAATGCAGCCGGCCCGCGATCATTAGGTGCAGCACCAGCCAAAGGTCGCCCTCCAGCCCGATCGCGATCCGTTTTCCCACCCGCCGCAACTCGCGCACCGTTCTTCCCGCGGCTTCCGTCAGGGCAGGCGTCGTGGTTCGAAGCAGAAACGGGCTGGCCAGCCGGACCCGTTCAAGCGGCGCCCCTATCACGCGCGGTTCCAGCGCTTCGATGTAGGCCGCGATATCCGGCAACTCGGGCATTACTTCTCCAGCCTGTCCGCCGCTAATGCTTTTCCTTCAGTGTCCGGCGGAGTTCCGCCTTGATTCTGACCTCGGCGCCGCCGCGCTTCACCGTCACCACCGCCGTATCGCCCCAGTTCTTCCCGGCCATTGCGCGGTTCCAGCTTTCCCTGTCCGCGGCCGCCACGCCGTCGAGCGACAGTACCTGGTCATTCACCTGGAACCCGCTCTGGGCGGCAATCGAGTCCTTCTCAATTGCGATGATCTTTCGCGCCCCGCCGGTATCGCTGGTCGAGAAGCCCAGCGACGGATAGAGCGAGTCGCCCTCATACGGAATGCCCCATACGAAATTCGCGTAGGACGCTTTGACGCTTGCCACCGGTTTCTCGTCGGAGTCCTCCACCGGCACCGGAATCAGCGTCGTGATCTTGCCGTCGAACCACTGCCTCGCCTGATGCTCGATCCCCACGCCATACGCCACGTGCCCGCTGCCCACCAGCACCACCAGAATCGAATCGGCGGGACCAGCCTTCAATACCTTCACGCTGTTGTAGCCCATGCTCGCGTCCCAAGTGGCTTGCGCCGCCTGCATGCTCTTTAACATGGATTCGTCCATGCCGCCGTGCATCGGGCCGTCGTCGTCGAAGGAGGCCCGGAAAAACACCAGGTGATCCCCGCTGTCCACATCGATCTGCGGCGGCACGTGCTGCTTGTCCGCCTCCGAAAGCTTGTCGATTCCTTTCTGGCGAACCGCCGTCACCACGTTGCGCGGCGTATTCACACCGTACATGGCAATGCGGTTGTCGCGGGCGTAGAGAAAAATGTCGCGATAGTAGTCCCAGTGGTATCCCCAGAATTCGTACCAGCGCGCCAGCGTCAGGAAGCCCGCTTCGGTCAGCAACCCGTCCCGCCAGTTATCGAGCGACCTCTGCTCGGTGTACGGAAACATTTCGAGACCGATCGTCACCTTCCGCCCAGCCTCATGCAGAGCCCGGATCACGCGTAGCTGCACGCGATGAAAGTCGGCCGTGGTGTGCGATTCGCCCACCAGCAGCAACCGCGTGTCGCGCAGGCGGGCGGCAAGTTCGTTGGCGGAGAATACCTCGCCCGTGGCCGTGTCGGTGATCCCGTCCAGCACCACGCGTGCATCGCGCGTGCGCCGTTCCGCATCCCCGATCGCCAGGTGGAAGATCTTCTGTTTGGATTGGGCGGACAAGGCAACCGAAACCATCACCGCCATCGCCGCCACCGGAAAACATCGCTTCATAAAAATATGACTCCGAACGTGCAGCCTATCACGGAGCGCTCGGCGGCGGCGAGCCGGCAGAAGAATCCGGCGCAAGGGGAGTCGGTGAGCAACCCACCGCGGGAACTTGGGGGACGCCAACCATACCGGCCGGCCGGGACCATCAGCCGGAAATCGCCGGCGCCTCCTCGCTCGCCTGTTCCAGCAGAAGCCGAGTTTGGTCGGCCCACTCGCAGGCCTCAAGCATTACTGTCGCGGTAGGGACGACCATCGCTGATCGCCCCCCGCACAGAACCGTACGTGCGCGTCTACGCATACGGCTCCCACCTTGGATGGGTGGCGACAAAGCGATCCATCGGATAAGGGTGCAAAACGCGGGGTACCGGAAT
>JAPKZC010000283.1 GCA_026394025.1 Candidatus Solibacter sp. | reverse complement strand
TCGGCACGGCGGAGATCATCCACGCCGCCAATCGCGGCGAACCCATCACCGTGATCTTCGTCAACAACGGCATCTACGGGATGCCCGGCGGGCAGATGGCGCCCACCACCCTGCTCGGCAGGAAGACAGCCACCTCCCCGCTGGGCCGCGACGCCGTCAACGAAGGCTTTCCGCTGCACGTCTGCGAGATGTTGAATTCGCTCGAAGCGCCGGTCTTTATCGAGCGCGTCGGGCTGGGCAACAACAAGCAGATCATGCATGCCGCCAAGGTGGTCAAGCGCGCCGTGGAGAACCAGGTCAAGGGGCTGGGGTTTTCCCTCGTGGAAGTGCTTTCGCCCTGCCCCACTATCTGGAAGATGCAGCCCGTGGAGGCGCAGCGCTTCGTGCAGGAGGAGATGGCGGCGGCATTTGCGCTGTGCAATCTCCGCGACCGCACCAAGGAAGTGCCGCCGCGTCCGGCGGCGGCGCCAGCCCCGGCCCTGGAGGATCTGCCTCGGCTCCTCGACCTGGTGAACGGCGGCGGCGAGAATGCCGGGCCGGCGCGTCCGCCGCGCGTACTCGACCTGCGGATTAAGGTGGCGGGCTTCGGTGGGCAAGGGGTGCTGATGCTCGGCGAGGTGCTGGCGGAAGCGGGTCTGGATGCCGGCTACGAGGTCTCCTGGCTGCCCTCCTACGGGCCGGAGATGCGGTCCGGCACGTCCAATTGCCACGTGCGGCTCGCCAACCACGCCATCGATTCGCCCCTGGTGTCGCGCCCCAACGTACTGCTGGCGATGAACGAGCCTTCGCTGCGCAAATTCCTCCCCGCCGTGGAAGAGGGCGGCGTCGTGCTCTATAACGGCAGCGAAATCCCCGCGGATTGTGTGCGCCGCGACGTGCGCACGGTGGCGCTGCCGTTCACCCAACTGGCAGACGAATTGGGCGCAACTAAGGTGAGCAATATCGTGATGCTGGGGGCGCTGCTCGAAGCTACCGGCATGCTGGAGCAGGATCGCGTGGTGGGAGCCCTCAAGCGGCTGGTGAACGCGCGCTTCTTCGAACTCGATCTGGCCGCCTTGGCACGCGGCCGCACGGAGTTCCGCCAAAGCGCCTCGGACGGCTCTCTCCGGGGAGTCTGAGCGCGCCGCGCCGCGCCGGGCTGGAGGTGTAACCTTTTGCCCGCCAACAACGTACCTCTGGATGGGTGCGGGCCGGTGCTCAAACCGGCCGCGAACCTTGTTCCTGCTTTCTGGAGATACTTGATGTCCTCGATCACTCGGATGGGTTGGCTGCTTGCGCTCGGTGTCATTCCGTTGGCGACGTTCGCGGCCGACGAACGCTCCTGCAACATGCGCGATGCGGCCCTGCCCACAAACTCAATCACTTACGTCCTTTGCGAGCAGGGCTTGATGCTGGTCACCAGCGATGACGGCAACACTTGGGCCCAGCGGAAGATCGCCGGCGCGACAGGTGTCCTGCGGGCCGTCGCGTTCCTGGACGTCAACCGCGGCCTGACCGTGGGCGACCGTGGCGCCATCCTGGTCACCGATGATGCCGGGCGTACCTGGACGGCGCGTCCATCCGGCACTACCGAGAACCTCACTGATGTTCAAATGTTGGGAGACCAGGGCTGGATCACCGGCTACGATGGCGTGATCCTGCATACCGCCGACGGCGGCAAGACCTGGAGCCCACAGAAATCCGGCGTCGCCCTCTCGCTGGAAGCTCTCTTTTTCCTGGATCCTCAAAATGGCTGGGCCGTAGGCTGGGCGGGCACTGTTCTACACACGGTGGATGGCGGCAACAAATGGCAGTCGCTGAAGATTCCCGGGGCCAGTTGGTCTCTCAGTTCGATTACCTTCCAGGACGCCAGGAACGGCTGGATTGTGGGCTTCGCCGGACAACTGTTCCGCACCAAGGATGGCGGCGCCACCTGGGAAGCCAAACAGACCGGTTTCAAGGGCTGGCTGACCTCCATCGGCTTCGACGCGGCCAAACGCGGCTGGATCACCACCGACGAGGGTTTCGTGCTGAGCGTGGATGGCGGCGAGACCTGGAAGTTCCAACCCACTGAGGACCCGGTCTTTCTGAACAAGATTCTGCGCACCACAGGCACCGCCTGGGCGCTCGGCCCCTTCGGCATGATGAAGCAGACCGGTGTGGGGGAGTGGAAGCCAATTGTCAACCCGCTTTCCCCGAACGCGGTCCCCACGTCAGCCGATAGCGCCAAATGAACTTTCCACCACCAGTTTAGTGGTCTGTGGCAGGCCTGTGGGGCAGGCAATCTCGCCTGCGAGCGACCTTTCAGACGGCATCCTCGCCCGTGAGCGAGTCATCGCTCCCCGGTGACTGCCGCCACTTTAGTAGAATCGCGTAAGCGCTTGCGCGCGGTCACTCAAGGGGAGGAGCGTTTTTGAACTCGGCGGATGTCATCATCATCGGGGGCGGGATTGTCGGCTCCAGTATCGCGTACCACCTGACCGAAGCGGGGTGCCGCGACATCCTCGTATTGGAACGCGAAACCCATCAAGGCAAGGGGTCCACCGGAAAGAGCATGGGCGGCGTGCGCGCCCAGTTCGCCACAGACATCAACATCCGCATGTCGCTCTATTCCATCCCTTTCTTTGGCGCCTTCGATGAAGTGATGGGCCACCCTTCGGGATATCGCCCGCAGGGATATCTTTTCGTGGCCAACACTCCAGCCCACATGGACTATCTCCGCGAAAATTACCGGCATCAGGTGGCGGCCGGCGTGAAAGCGGTGCGCCTGCTGGATGCGCGGGACGTCTCGCACATCGCTCCCGAGTTGCGGCATGACGACATCCTGGGCGGCAGCTTCTGCGCCACCGATGGTTTCGTGGACCCGTACAGCGTCATGACCGGGTTCATGCCGAAGGCCATCGAACGCGGCGTGCGCCTCATGCGCGATACCGATGTCACCGGCATCGCGGTGGACGCGCGAGGCGTCGCGGGCGTCCAGACTTCGCGCGGGTTCATCTCCGGCCGTACCGTGGTCAACGCCGCCGGCGCCTGGGCGGGCAACGTCGCGCGTCTGGCGGGTGTGGACCTGCCCGTGGAACCGCTGCGCCGCATGCTGGTGCCCACCGAACCCTTCGACAAGGTGTCGCATCAATCGCCCATGGTGGTCGACATGAACACCGGCTTCCATTACCGCCCCGAGGGTCGCGGACTCCTGTTGGCGTGGAACGATCCCGATGAAACCCCCGGCTTCAAGCTGAATTTCGACCGCGGCTTCATCGAGAAGGTGCTGACGCGCGGCGCGGACCGCCTGCCCTGTCTCGAAGAGGCGGAGGTTAACCCCAAACGCGCATGGGCCGGTCTCTACGAAATGACGCCTGACCATCATCCGGTGATGGGTGAAGTCAAGCAGCTTCCGGGCTTTTTCCTGGCCAACGGATTCAGCGGCCACGGAGTGATGCACTCCCCTGCCACCGGCCGCATCATGGCGGACCTGATCCTGCGCGGCCGTAGCGGCCTGGTGGATACGGACCTGCTGGGCTTGGACCGTTTCGCCTCCGGCCGCCTGCTGCACGAGACCGCGGTGCTCTAACGCACGCCAACGATGGCGCCGCTCTCGATTCCCGGCATGGGCGAACAGCCATCAACCAAGGCGTAGAGATCCGGTGGACGAATCGGCTTCGGGAGATAACCATCCATCCCGGCCGTGCGGCAGCGCTCAGCGTCGCCTTTCAGGGCGTGAGCGGTCATGGCGAAAATCGGAAGATGTTTGCCGGTACCGGCCTCTGCCTGGCGGATCGTCGCGGTGGCTTCGAGGCCATCCATTTCCGGCATTTGTATGTCCATCAGGACCAGATCGAATAGCTCCTTCCGCACTGCCGCTACGGCTTCACGGCCGTTGGCCACAACTGTGATATGGTGCCCCCGCCTTTCCAGTAGTCGTACTGCCACTACCTGGTTGACCGGGTTATCCTCGGCCAACAGAATCCTGCGGCCAGCCACGGCGCCAGTGGGGCCGCCCGGGCATGCCCCCGACTCCGCCGCCTGAGGCTCTTCTTTGCCATCGAGCGCCGCGCAAATCTGCTGGCGCAGTTCCCAGGGACTGACCGGCTTCGTCAGGTGACCCGCAAGTCCCAACTCGCGGCAGCGTGCTGAGTCGCCGCGCTGGCTGGCGGACGTCAGCATGATAATCGCCGCCCCGGCGAACTGGGGATTTTGCCTGAGTTGCCTGGCAAGGTCGAAGCCGTCCTCCCCCGGCATGTGCGCGTCGGTGACAACCAGCGGTAATGGCAACCCCGCATCTGCCGTGGCCTGCGCAAACCCGAGGGCGGCCCTCGCGCTGGACTCCGCTCTTACCTGCATGCCCCAGCCGGCCAACATCTCCTGAAGGACCAGGAGATTGGTCGCGTTATCGTCGACGATGAGAACCGGGACGTCCTTCAGGTTTCGCCGGACAGGTTGGCTCTCGCGCGGCTTCCTTGAGACTCCCAGGCGTGCCGTGAAACGGAAGCAACTGCCGCGGCCAGGTTCACTCTCCACCCACAGCCTGCCCCCCATCATTTCCACCAGGTGTCGAGAGACCGTCAGACCGAGGCCCGTGCCCCCGTACTGACGAGTGGTGGAGGCATCGGCCTGCGAGAAAGGTTCGAAGATCTTCTGCTGCTTCTCGATGGAAACTCCGATCCCCGTATCGCGAACCGAAAAGTCAACGACCACGGTGTCCGCGTCCTGGCTTGCGACCCCGGCCTGGACCACGATCTCGCCACTCGCGGTGAACTTGAGGGCATTTCCCACCAGGTTCGTCACCACCTGTCGGAGGCGTGTGGGATCGCCGACCACCATGTCGGGAACGTCGTGCGCCAGGCAGACCAGTTCGAGCCCCTTCTGGTCGGCGGACAAGCTGAAACTCTTCATCATCTGGTCGAGCAATGCCCGCAGATCGAAATCCACCGGGTCGAGGTCGAGCTTGCCGGCTTCGATCTTGGAGAGATCCAGAATGCCGTTGATGATGCTCAGCAGGCTTTCGCCCGAACTCTTGACCATACCCAGATACGTGCGTTTCTCGGGTATCGTCTCGGTGTCGAGAAGAAGTTCGGTCACGCCCAGGACGCCGTTCATCGGCGTGCGGATTTCGTGACTCATGTTGGCCAGAAACTCGCTTTTGGCAAGGTCGGCTGCCCGCGCGGTCGCTTCCGCGCGCTTCCGAATCTCGATCTCCCGGCGCAATTCAGCCGTGCGTTCCTCGATGCGCTCCGCCAGTTTGCGTTCGCTCCGGCGCAACTTCCGCACGCGGAGTTGGTAGAATACGACGCCCGCCGTGGAGGTCAACACCAGACAGAGTGCGGCGAACCAAGACGTCTGATAGAGCCGCGGCCGGGCCTCCACAAGAAACGAAGCACCGGTCTCGTTCCAGGCGCTGTCCATGTTGCGCGCAATCACGCGGAATTGGTAGCTGCCGGGCGGCACGTTGGTGTAGTAAGCGGCGCGTCTGTTCCCGGCTTCCACCCAACCGGCATCGAATCCTTCCAGGCGGTACCGGAACTGCGTGAACTCCGGAAACAGAAAGCTGAGCGCGGTGTAGTGAAATTCGAGATTGCTCCCGGCGCGGATCCACCCACCGGCGCCAACAGACGTCTGTTTGTTGTCGGTTACGCGTTCAATCAGCACCGGTGGGGCAGGCCGGCTGATGGCCAACCGCGCCGGGTCGATTTCCAGCATGCCGCCGTAGGTGGCAAAGTACAGCTTGTTGCCCCGGCCCTTCCAGGCCGATGGCGACGACCCGAAAGAAAACTCGCTGCTGCCTCGCGCCCTATCCGCCCCGCC
>JAPKZC010001109.1 GCA_026394025.1 Candidatus Solibacter sp. | reverse complement strand
GCCGGCTATTGCTGCGGTTCGATGTGGACCACTTCCGAACTGTACGGCTTGGGCAGCATGACGCGGAAGCCGTTGGACATGAGCTGCGCGCCCGATTGTGAATAGACCGCCGGGTCGATTTCGAACCAAACGGTGTATCGCTGCTGCGCCTTCAGGCCTTTGGGCCGAAACAGGTAAGTGGGTCCGCTGGCCGCCGCGCGGGTCACCACTGCGATCGCCGTGTCCGTCGCCTCGTTATAGCTCTGAATCGCGTCGGTGGCATTGGCCGCCGGCGGCAGGATGTGGAACACCTTGCCCACCGAGATATCCGTGCGCTGGTTCTTATAGTTCTGAATCTGGTCCTTGAGGAACGCCACCTGGTCCGTGTGGAGATCCGGAAGCCTGGTCATCAGAACCCAGGGGCCGCCGAAACGGTAGCTGTGCGTGGCATACGGGGTGAATCCGTCGGATTCCGGCATGTAACGTTCCGCATACCGGGGCGGGAAGGGGTAGGTGGCGCCATAGACCGCCCGGCGCGCAGCCAGCGACCCCGATGCGTCGTTGGTGATCGAGGTGACGTAGTTCTTCGCCATGTTGAACGTCATCATATTGCCACCGTTTTCGCAGTTCTCCCAGAAGACGTTGGGCCGCGCCTTCTGAATCGCCGAGACCACCGCGTTGATGCCGTTCACGGCATTTGAATAGTTGCTGTCCGCCGGGTCGTGCGTATGCGTCGTTTTGGTGCACTGCTTGACCATGTTCTGGCCATCCTGCAGGATCCAATCGACATGGTATTCGTCGATCATTCGGATGGCTTCCCGAATCAGCCATTCCTGAGCCGGCTGATTGGAAAGGCAGAGCGATTTGGCTCCGAAGTAGTTGGCGTCATCGGTGGCGCTCCAATCGGGATTGTCGCGCAGCACCTGGCTGGACGCGTCGGCTTCAGCCAGGGCGAAGTGCAAACCGAATTTCATCCCCAGCGAGTGCACGTAATCGGACAATGCGTCCAGGCCATTGGGGAATTTAGCCGGATCCGCGTGCCAGTCCCCTATGCCGCGCGCCCAACCCAGATCCACAGTGAACAACTGCACTCCCAGGTTGGCGGCGATATCGGCGTTGCGCCGCAGAGTCTGTTCGTCAATCTTGTCCTGATACCCCCAAGAGTCCCAGGACACATAGGGGAAGCTTTTGGCGTCGGGCGCGGGTTTGGCCAGCACGGATTCCACGAAACGCTGGGTGCGATAGCCTGCCTCGTCCCAATCGCCATGAAACAGGCCGATAAATGTGTTGGGCACCTGGAATTCGCCATAGGGTTCCACGGGGTGATTCAAGTTGAGCACGGTGGAACTGAACTGCACATACCCCTTCGAGCCGTCCTGGCGTACCGCGGTCTTGGTCTGGCCATCGAACTCCCATCCGGTGAACAGGCCACGCTGTTCGGAATCGCGCAGCGCCAGCCAACCGCATTGCCGGCCGGCGGAGCCGGAGTAGACTTCGACGCCGCTTCCGCTCGTGTCCAGCAGACTCTGCTGCGTCTGAAAATCCTCCGGCCTGGCAACCACACTCCACTGATTGACGCGGAAAGCGGTGTAGCGCTTGCCCAAATCATCGAATGTCCACGGCACCATGTTGATCCAGGTCACGTGGGTGGCTGCGGCGGTCAAATTCTTGTACTTGAGGCTGTAGCGCAGCACCGGATGGTTGTCATACAGGTCCAGAATCACGGTGATCTGCGCCGGGCCCTTGACGTCCTGGAGCACGATGAACTGGCGGATGCCGCCCGGGTTGACGCTCTCAGCATACTGGGCAACCAGGAAGAATCGCGTCTGCGCATCGAAGAGATCGCTATCGGCCTGCAACCGGACGGGAGACGTCGGCCGGTTGGGAGAAGCGGCCCAAGTGTCGCCGGATTGGAGATCGGAAATCTGTTGGGTGAGAAAGAAACCTTCCGGCGTCAGTTGAAAGGACGTGCGGATCCAACCGTTGGAGAGGGTCCAGATGTTCTGGTCCGGGTCGTAATTCGACTGCGATCCACCGAATGCCAAACCCGCCAGCAGCGTGATGTTGAGTACAATTCCAGACAATCGCATGGCGCTCCCTAAAAGAAAAGGGACGTATTACTATTGAACCCCGTTTACAGAAAAAGTTAGCGAAAATGCGATTAATTGTGAGTAAAGTTTTGTAACTCGGACCAGCTAAGTACTTTAGTAGGTACCGTCTAATGGGTATTCACGATATCGCGATGGTTAACTTTAGCCTTATATCCGGCGTCCGACAGCGTGCGGCGGACTTCATCGGCGATCATTACCGAACGATGTTGTCCGCCGGTACAACCGAACGAGATTGTCAGGTAACTCTTTCCCTCGCGAATGTAATGCGGCAGCAGGTAGATCAGCAGGTCTCCGATCCGGCTGGTGAATTCCGCAGTTTGAGGAAAAGAACGGATGTATCTTGCAACACCAGGGTTCTTCCCGGTCAGGTTCTTGAATCGCGGGATGTAGTTGGGATTAGGCAGAAATCGGACGTCAAAAACCAGGTCGCTATCCGGCGGCACACCGTTGCGATACCCGAAGCTGGTGACGTAGATCTGAATGGTGGATTGATCGCGTTGCCCGCGGAACCGCTCCCCGATAAAATCGCGCAACTGATGGACGGTGAACCTGGAGGTATTGATGATCAGGTCCGCCATGGCGCGAATCGGGGCCAATTGCGCGCGTTCGCTGCCGATGCTGCGGGTGATTGACTTATCCGTGCCCAGGGGGTGAGGCCGGCGGGTCTCACTGAAGCGGCGGACAATGGCGTCATCGTCCGCCTCCAGAAAGATGAGCCGCGCGGTCACCGATTTGCGGATGCCGGTGAAGACTTTGGGGAACGTCTTCAATCCGGCGCCTTCGCGAACATCCACCACCAGGGCTGCCGCCGGTATGCTGGGATTGTTGCACGTCAACTCGGCGAACTTCGGAATCAGTTCCACCGGCAGGTTGTCCACGGAGTAGAAGCCCAGATCTTCCAGGGCCTTCAGCACGGAACCCTTGCCCGATCCGCTCAACCCGGTGATCACCACCAACTCGGGCTTGTGCGCGGACGCCTCTTTTGGTGCGGCAGCCTTTTTGCGCGGCATGTAGCGGGTGCTATCCCTCGACCAGATCGAAATGCCCGTCGCGGCGGCGCACGATGACGCTCACCCGGTCGGTTTGGGCATCACGGTAGACCAGGTAATCCCGGGTCTTGTCCATTTCGAGCACGGCTTCTTCAACCGTCATCGGCTTGCGTTTCAGCGCTGGCTTGACCCGATAGACCTGGCGCCCCGGTTCAGCGTCGGCTTCGGCCGGCGCCGGCTTGTCGGTTTCCACTTCGGGAGCGGATTTGTGCGGCATGCGTTTGGCATCACGCCACTTGGTGCGCGCCTTGACGCACTGCTTTTCCAGCTTTTCGGCGGCGAGGTGAATTGCCGTGAACAGATCGGCACTGGACCCCAGGCCGACCAACTGGTGATTGTAATAGTGGATGGTGGCTTCCGCCTTGTGCGTTTTGCGCTCCAGGGAAAGCACGACGTGGGCGCCGCGCTCTTCCTTACCATCCAGCAGCCTGCCGATTTTGGCAAACCGGGCCTCAAGCTTTTTCAACTGCGCTGGAGCGAGTTCTACTTGCCTACCGGTGTACGTGATCTTCATGGAACACCTCGTTGGGGCCGGCAACATCCCCTTCCTAGTTTATAACTCGAATAGCGGTGCGCCGTTGGCGGCAGCGCTAGGTACGCGTGCGCCGTTGATGGGTGGACGGAATCTTCATGTCCTCGCGGTATTTGGCCACGGTACGGCGCGTGACGTTGATACCTCCATTTTGCAGCATTGCGGTGATCTGCTCGTCCGTGAGGGGCTTGGAGCGGTCCTCCTCTTCGATCATCTTCTTCACCCTGCGCTTCAACAGGAGGAGAGGCGTACCTCCGCCCAGCGGCCCCTGGACCGCTTCCGAGAAGAAATAGCGGAGTTCGAAGACGCCCTGCGGCGTATGCACATATTTGCCCGCCACGGCACGGCTGACGGTGGAAGGATGCACGCCTACCTCCTCCGCCACTTCCTTGATCATCATAGGCTTCAGAGAATCCAGCCCGTAGCTGAGGAACTCGGTCTGGCGCCGCACGATGGCCTGGCAGACCTTGAGGATGGTCTGCTTGCGCTGCTCGATGTTCTTCATCAGCTGGATGGCCGACGTGTAGCGCTCGCGGACGTAGTCCCGGACTTCCTTGGTGGCGCCGTTCTCGCGATCCAGCATCTTGCGGTACTGGGCGTTCAAGCGAAGCTGCGGGACGTCTTCATCGTTCATCTGAATGATGTAATCTTCGCCATCCTTGGTAAAGAAAACGTCCGGCTCCACCACGCGCGCTCCCGCGCCGGAATAGCGCAGGCCGGGCCGCGGATTGAGGTGCTGAATCACGTGAACGGCGATCTGGATATGCTCCATGGGCCGTCCCAGCACCTTGGCGATGTCCTTGTACTGCCTGGTCTCCATCAGGCGGAGGCAATTGGAGACAATCTGCCAGGCCACGCCGCCACGCCCGTTGAGGCTTTCGATTTGCAGCAGCAGGCACTCACGCAGGTTGCGCGCCCCCACGCCAGCCGGGTCGAGCGACTGCACCGCGTGCAGACCCTGCTCCACTTCCTCCGGCGTGTGCTCGCCGACCGACGCGATCTCCTCCAGGGATGCCGCAAGGTACCCGTCTTCGTCCAGGTTGCCGATGATCGATTCGGCCGCGTCGCGCGCCACATCGCTGATGATGCTGACGCTCAACTGTGAGCGCAGGTAATCGCCCAATGTCACCGGCGATGAGAGAAACGTCTCGAACCCGGGTTTTTCGACCGACTCCGCCGCCGGACTCTTGTAGCCGGGGTCCAGATAATCGTCAAAAAAACTCCCAAAATCGATCTCGTCGAAGGGGTCCGTAACCGCCGGTGGCTCCGCCAGCGGATCGTTGACCGCGATCGAGTCATTCTCGGCCACCACCTGAGCGGCCGCCGATTCCTCGGCATCCGGGAACAGGTTGCCGTTAATTGCGCTGCCGCTCGACCCGTCATCCACCGAGTTGGCGTCGCTCAATACAGCGGCTTCCAGAAGTTGTCTATCGGCCGGGTCGTGAAGATGCTCGGCCTCCAGCAGCGGCAGAAGTTCCTCGGGTGTGATCTCCTCCCCGGGCTCGTTGGTAGATTCTTCGAGCACCGGGTTCTGAACAATCTCCTGGGTAACCATCTCCTTCAGTTCCAGCCGGTTAAGCTGGAGAATGGTCACCATCTGGACAAGCCCGGGAGTCAGAATCTGCTTCTGCGCTACCTTAAGTTGCAGTCTGGGCGACAGTAAGCTCATCTGCTTTCCATTCTATCACCGGATTTAGGCATTGCCGGTTCCAGCCGCATGGCTGGTGCGCGACGTAGAAGTAGGACGCCTGATGGCCGCAAGCACAAGAAAGGGTGCGCTGCTCGGTGGACGGCACCGGGAATTGCAGGAGTTCTTTCTGCCCTGGAAGCCCGCCGCTAATACAAAAGCGGGCGCAACGGCGAGTTCACGCTGTCAGAGCCCATCGCGAAACTGGTCTTCTTGAGCCGCTGCTCGGTGCCGGGCATGGCGCCGGGCGCCACATAGGACAGCATGCCGGCGCGCTCGATCTGGAGAACGATCGGACCGCCGTCGGGGATGGCTTCCAGTCTGCCGCGCAGCGCCTCCACGGTGTCCACCGCCGCACCGTTCGCTGAGTGGACCACGTCGCCGGGCTCGAGCGCGCTCTGTCCGGCCAGACCGGCTCCGGCCAGCGCGAGCACCAGCACGCCGGGCCCGCCGCGGAGCCCGCCTAAAGTGGATGCCAACGCCGGCGTGAGCGTGGTTCCATATATGCCAAGGCGAAACACCAGATTGTCCTTCTCCGTGACGCCTCCGGCGGATACGGCCGGCGGCGTTTTTCGCGCCCCTTCCGGGGTGATGCGGAGGAGCCGCACATCGGGCCCGCGCATGACCGCAAGTTCTACTGGCGCGCCGGCGGAGGTGGCGTATTCGGCGCGATAGAGGTCGCGAATGGTGTGAATGGGTTCGGCGCCCAGAGAGAGCAGTACATCGCCCGGCAGCAGGCCCCCGGCAGCAGCCGGGCCGTAAGGGTCGACGTCTTCCACCAGGACGCCCTGGCGGACCTTCAGCTCCAATCCGCCAATCAGGTCGGCGCTGAGGCTGCGCGGCTGGATTCCCAGGCGCGGTCTGGCCACCGCGCCGCCGGCCCGTAGAGCGGCGAAGGAATGCCGGATGACCCCGAGCGGCACCGCGAACCCGAGTCCCTCGCTGCCGCCGGATTGAGACAGGATCATGGTATTGATGCCCAGCAGTTTGCCCTCAAGATCCACCAGCGGGCCTCCCGAATTGCCGGGGTTCATGGAGGCGTCCGTCTGGATGTAGGTGCGCGGGTCATCGGCACTGAGTTGGCGGTCCACCGCACTGACCAGGCCCAGCGAGGCGGATTGCGCAAGTCCCATGGGGCTTCCGTAGCCTAGTACCAACTGGCCCTGACGCGGTGTGGCGTCGCGGGCCAGGTCAAAGAAGGGAACTCCCTGAACTTCAACCTTGAGAAGCGCGAGATCGTTGTCGGCATCGACGCCTGCCACGGAGGCGGAGAACTCGCGGGGAGAATCGGGCATGCCGGGCGTTGGCACCAGAACGTGAATCCGGGCGGCATTGGCGACGACATGGGCGTTGGTGAGCACATAGCCGTCGGACGCAACAAAGAAGCCTGAACCGCGGCCGCGCTCGGCCACCAGAACCCCTGTGGGTTGCTCGTCGCCGGCGCCGGCGACTTTGACTGACTGAGTGACAATCTGAACCACTTTGGGCCCAACCGCGGCGGAGACACGCT
>JAPKZC010000492.1 GCA_026394025.1 Candidatus Solibacter sp. | reverse complement strand
TTCCCCGTGGAATGGCCCAGTTGCAGATTAAAAAGCTTGTCCTCCGGCGTCTCCGCCGCTTCAAACATGAAGCCGTCCACCACCGGGATTGCCCGATTCCGCCACTCCCGCTTGCTCAATAGCGAGGTATCGTTGAACAGCACCGGCACATCCCGCGTGGTGCGGATCATCTCACGAATGTCGCGCAGGAACCCGATGGTGACCTCGTTGGCCATCCATTCCGTGTACTCCACGTCGTCCGGATTGGTGGGCACCGCTTTGCCGAATCGCTTCTGGTAGGCCGCCTCGCAATACTTGCAGTGACAGAATTCCTTGGCGTTGTTCATCCCCTGGTAGGGTCCGTCGAAGTACATCACGTCCACCGGATACCCGGTCAGCACCTCGCGCACCAGCGTACGGATCACCTCCCGCACTGGCGAATTCAGGCAGCCTTCGAAGTACTTGGCGAACCCGTAGTGCTCCGTCGTCATCGGCTTGCCGTCGGCGAACTTTTTGCTCCATTCGGCGTACCGCGGATCCTTCGACGAGGCGTCCATGAACGGATGATTCAGCGGCACGTACGCCACCACCCGCATGCCGTTCTTCTTGCAGAGGTCCACCGTCTCGCGGAACGGGTCGCCCTTTAGTTCCGGGTGCACCGGATACCCCGACTTAGTCGGGAAATAGGCGAAGTAGGACGCCGCCGGATAGCGCATCGAGTCCGCATTCAACGCCGTGGCTATCCCAACGGCCTTCTCCGCCTGGTAGTCGAACGAAGGGTAAAACGGAGGATTGTACGCCTCGCAAATCAGCGCCCGGCAGGTCTTCAGCCAGTCCGCCGCCGCCACTTCGCGCTGCGGCTCGCCGTGCACCTGCGACGCCGTCATCGCCAGCCCCGCCGACTTCAGCAACTCCCGACGGTTCATCATGCCTTCCGCTCCATGCAAGATTGCCGCTCCACCAACTCCACCCCGAACACCCGATGCTCCGGGGCCTGATGTTCCCCGCGCCCCGCCAGCCGTAGCAGAATCTCCACCGCCGCCTGGCCCATCTCGTACTTCGGCTGGTGAATCGTCGTCAGCGGCGGGTGCACAATGCTCGCCAGTTCCACATTGTCGAAGCCCATCACCGAGACATCGTCCGGAATCCGCCGCCCTGCTTCCATCAGCGCCCGGATCGCCCCGAACGCCATCATGTCGCTGGCCGCAAAAATCGCCGTCACATCCGGATTCTGCGCCATCAGTTTTCGCGCCAGGTCCACGCCGCCCGGAAAATCGTTCGTGCCATGCAGTACTTCCGGCCGAACCGGCTGGCGCGCTGCCGCCAGACGGGCCACGAACCCCTTGGCGCGCTCCGTCATGTTGCCATGATGCCGCGGGCCCGTGAGGTGCGCGATCTTGCGGTGCCCCAGTTTCAGCAGGTACTCGGCCGCCATCGCTCCGCCCGCTTCGTTTTCCGCACAAACCGTGGAAAATGCGCTGCGTGGAGCGGTCCGGTTGAGCAGCACCGTCGGCACGCCGAGCCCCGAAAGCTGCTCCTGTTGTTTCTTGCTGAGAGCAGAGACGGAATTCATGAGGATGCCGTCCACGCGCTTTTCCATTAGCGATTGGGCGTACCGCATCTGCTTCTCCGCGTCGAGATCGCTGTTGCACAACAGCATGTCGTATCCGGCGCGATAGGCCGCATCTTCGGCGCCGCGCGCCACCTCCGCGAAGAAGGGATTGCGAATGTCGCTCACCACCAGCGCCAGCGTGTGCGAGCGCCCGGTCACCAACCCCCGCGCCACCCGGTTCGGACGGTACTTCAACCGCTGAGCTACCGCCACCACGTGTTCCCGCGTGTCCGCGTGAACGCCGTACTCCCCATTCAGCGCGCGCGAAACCGTCGAGACATTCACGCCCGATTCCCGCGCCACATCCTTGATTGTCACCGCCATAAACGTTGCAAACGTTTTTGATTATAGGATGCCACTAGCGCCAATGCAATCCCGCTGCCTTTATTGCAGGCCTGGAAAACGTTTGTTGGCAATAGAGGTAGAATGGTCCGGCCGATATCAGAGCCGGCC
>JAPKZC010001161.1 GCA_026394025.1 Candidatus Solibacter sp. | reverse complement strand
TCGAATCGGTCCGGCTCGACACCAAACACTCCCGGTCTTCCAATGTTCATGCTCCTGCTGACGGCGCGGGAGGGTCGGGTATCGGCTAACCACCTCGGTTGTCCGTCATCGCGCAGTTCCCAGACGCGCCCCACGCTCGCCCACGTCTCGCGCCGCCGCATTCGTGTGTCTCGCACTCCCGCCCGGCGGCGATCCCAACGACAAAACCACCAGTTCTGCGGGTGTTTTATATCGGCACTAACAGAAACGTCCTGAAACCACTCCTCTTCCGTCAACGCGGGGTGCTCCTGCCGCAGCAACGCAAGCTCTTTTCTCTTGTCCCTCGCGTGCGACAGGGCTACCGTGGCCGCGCGGACGGCGTTGTCTTTCTCTGGGTCCTTCAGCAGAAGCTCTATCGCGATGTGCAGCTTGGCAACGATGTTGGAATCTTCGTAAAGGAGGACGTCCAGACACTCGCCTAGCGTGTGATATCCCCAGTCGTGGAAGTCCACCGCCCGCAACATGCTCACAATCTCTTCCGGTGACCAGCGGAATGTGGGCAGGAGTTGTTCCTCAACTTCCGGGGGAATCCAGTTACCCTTCTCCTTGTCGGTGTTGTAGAGAATGTTTGGGTGCGAGCCCGCATGGGACAGGAAAAAGATCGCCCGCCGAAGCGTCTCCGGCTGCAAGTCCATAATGAGGCGGCGAACGATCAGCAGGTACTTCGCGTCGAATCGACCGAGAGCCCAGGCATCGTAAAGCGCATCGATTTGCAGGTCGCCCGCCATGAGCAGGTTTAGAGCGATGGTCCCGAACCGACCGACATACGGAATGATGGCGTCCTTGAATTCTCCTGCAAGGCTGGTGACGGTGAGAATGGAATCGCGAGAAACCGGAATAGTTCCGCCATCCTGGCGCGGATGGGCACGAAGATAGCCAGTGATGTCCACCCAGCGCATCTGCGTGTCGTCAGGGTCGTAGACGACGCCAAAGACCGGGATCGTATGCAGGCGCCAGCTTTCCGCATGGTTTCCCACGGGAATGAAATAGTCGCCCTTCGCCGTTCGGTAAGAGACTCCAGACTTGATTTGAAGCGCAATACAGAGATAGCTGACGACGCCATTCGTGGCAACGTCAACGTAGACGTCCTTCCCGAAGTCGTTTCGGGAATCGATTTCCTGAAACTTGCACCGGTTGTGCATGAAAAACGTGCGCGCCGCATTCACGCCGTCATCAGCCGTAACCTGCTCGCCTCGCGTTCTCATTGGGACATTTGATTTTATCGCTCTTGCGGAACGCTCACGCCCGGCGCGCAGTGGCGGCTATTGATTCAGGTGACGCCCATGATCTTGCCTTGGTGATTGCGGGCAATTAGGTTAACGCCGTCAGCGTCTCGGTTTACGCTTTTCGAACTCTTTGCGTATGTTTACAGCGGAGGGTGATTCGCATTCTCCAGCAGCCACTCGACAGCGGAACGACCGCGAGGCGGACTTTCGTTGTGGTGCCAATCCACAGCGAGGTGAACCGTCTTGAGCTTTCCAATCGAGGATTTCCGATCCATCGCCCGCATCCTCGCCGCCGGCTACCTCCGGCTCCGCGACCAGCGCCGGCGCGAATCTCCCCTTGATAGTCCGCCCACATCGAGCCCTCATGGACACGAGGTTAACGGCCTTGAGAAAGGAGAAAGTCATGGAGACCGCGATGCAGATGCAAAAAGAGATTGAGGCGCTGAGCAGGATGACAGTTGGCCAGCTCCGCCAAAAGTACACCGAGGCGTTCGGCGAGGAGTCTCGATCGAACCACAAGCAGTTCCTGTTTCGGAGGATCGCCTGGCGCATCCAGGCGTTGGCCGAAGGTGGCCTCTCGGAGCGCGCCCGCCGGCGCGCGATGGAGATCGCGAACGATGCCGACCTTCGCATCCGGGCGCCCAGGACCAGATTTGGGCAGGACGCCACGCTTGATCCCAAACTGAGCGTCACCCGAAAGGTGGCGGGTGATCTCGATTCGAGGCTGCGAGGCTGCCACCGCCCGGGTCCTACCTCGAGCGCGAGTACAAAGGTCGGCGAGTCATCGTGAAGATCCTCGTCGATGGGTTCGAGTTCAACGGCCAGAAGTATCGGTCCTTGAGCGCCATCGCCCGAGAAGTCACGGGCACCAAATGGAACGGCTTCGTCTTCTTCAACTTGGCTGCGGAGGCTTCCAATGGCAAGAAATAGCACCCCGCGGTCAACCGCCAACGCGCAGATTGTGCCTGCTGAGAATCGTGTGGTCCGGTGCGCAATCTACACGCGGAAATCTACGGAGGAGGGCCTCCAGCAGGAGTTTAACTCCCTCGATGCGCAACGGGAAGCTGCCGAGGCGTACATCGCCAGCCAGAGAGGCGAAGGCTGGCAGGTGGGCACTGAGCACTTCGACGATGGCGGGTACACCGGCGGCAACATGGACCGGCCCGCACTCCAACGACTTCTCGCCGCAGTCGAATCCCGGTCGG
>JAPKZC010000857.1 GCA_026394025.1 Candidatus Solibacter sp. | reverse complement strand
GTCTCTGAAGGCGGCACCACTGATTGGAAGCAGACCATGAAACTGCTGCGCAGCCGCCAGGACCAATACCCGCTGGTGCTGGAACTGAAGGATCGCGGCGACAACGGGCATATGCTGGAGACCGCTTGCCAGGTCTTCGACCGATTGGAAGAGCAGTAAACAGAAACGACAATCGCCATGATTCAACCAGATAGCTACGTTCGGAGCCTGTTGCAGCGCTCTCCCGGAGAACGCGTCACCGCCCGCGGCTGGGTGAAAACCCACCGTGACAGCAAGAACGTCCACTTCATTCAGCTCAACGACGGATCCTCGTCCGTGGATCTGCCAATCGTCCTCGATGCCGGCGTGGTCCCGGAGGACACCGTCGCCAAAATCACCACCGGCGCCTGCATCAGCGTGGAGGGCGAACTGGTGGCGTCCATGGGCAAGGGTCAGGCAGTGGAGGTGAAGGCGCTCGCGCTCACCATCCACGGCACGGCGGACGCAGAGCACTACCCGCTGCAAAAGAAGAAGCACACGCTCGAGACGTTGCGCGAGCTGGGGCACCTGCGCACCCGCTCCAACACCTTCGCCGCGGTCTTCCGCGTGCGCAACGCCCTGGCGGTCGCTATCCACAAGTTCTTTCAGGATCGCGGCTTCCTGTACGTGCACACGCCGGTGATCTCGGCGTCGGATGCCGAGGGCGCGGGCAGCATGTTCCAGGTGCCCACGCTCGACCTGGAAGGGCTCGGCAAGAGCGGCAAGTCACCCGATTTCACCCAGGATTTCTTCGGCAAGCGCACGTACCTGACCGTCAGCGGGCAGCTCGAAGCGGAGATTTTCGCCCACGCCTTCGCCAACGTCTACACCTTTGGCCCCACCTTCCGCGCCGAGAATTCGAACACCCCGCGCCATCTGGCCGAGTTCTACATGATCGAGCCGGAGATGGCCTTCTGCGACCTCAACGACAATCAGGATCTGGCCGAGGCATTTCTCAAAAGCCAGGTGGAGCAGGTAATCGACGCCTGCGGCCCCGACCTGGACTTCCTGGCGAAGTGGTACGATCCGGAATTGCGCAAGACGCTCGACGGCCTGGTGAATGCGAGCTTCGAGCGCATCACGTATACCGAAGCCATCGCCCTGCTGAATAAATCCGGTAAAAACTTCGAGTTCCCCACGGAGTGGGGCGTGGATATGCAGAGCGAGCATGAACGCTACCTGACCGAGGAAGTGTACCGCAAACCGGTGATTGTCACCGGCTATCCGAAGGACATCAAGGCCTTCTACATGCGCGGCAACGACGACGGCATGACGGTGGCCGCCATGGACGTGCTGGCGCCGCGCATCGGCGAAATCATCGGCGGCAGCCAGCGCGAAGAGCGCCACGATGTGCTCCTGCAGCGCATCCGAGACATGGCGGCTCACGGTCTCAAGGAAGAGGCCTACTGGTGGTACCTCGATTTGCGCCGCTTCGGCGGCGTGCACCACGCCGGCTTCGGCATGGGCTTCGAACGCATGCTCATGTATCTCACCGGCATGAAGAACATCCGCGACGTTATCCCCTTCCCGCGAACCCCAGGCAACGCGGAGTTTTAGAGCGTTGGGGCAGGCGGGCACCCTCCAGCCCGCCTGCCCCAACGCGGCCGCCCCGTTCAACCCCGCCAAGTGCCATACAACCAACAATTTCAACATTTTAATAGGAATTGGTAGTCCTGCCTCCCCAACCCTTCCTATACTTTATTAAGCGCACTATTATCTATATCTTGGCTGGCTGAGGGAACCGCGTCACTCAGGAGGAGTCCGAACAAAATGCATAAGCCGATTAAATACGCTGAAAAAGCTCTGACATATGCCGCCGGCGCGGCCTGGTTCGTATTCGATAAGTTCAATCAGATCGGCCGGAACCCGGGATTCACTCCGAAGTGGAGCGACAAGCCGCTCCTGAAGAGCTGGGAAAAAAACAAACCGCCGCTCGGCTGGCCGCGCCAGACCGATTCGCTCTGCCCGCGCTGCGTGCCGGAAATCCGCCAGCAGATTCTGGATGGCAAGACCCCTCTCGAAGTCCTCTACACCGATAAACCGGGCGAGATCAAAGCTCAGGTGATCGAGCGCGACGGCAAGATCCTGATGGTGAAGGATTGCCCCATTCACGGCCACTTCGAAGACGTGATGGCCATCGATCCGGCGTTCTTCAAGCACCTGGAAGCGGTCTTCCCCGGCCGCGACATCCGCGCCCACAACGATGAGAAGCTGCACCATCACGGCAGCAGCACCGTCACCCACGGCCGCGGTTCGGTGCTTACGGTCGATCTGACCAATCGCTGCAACATGATGTGCGACCCCTGTTTCATGGACGCCAACCAGGTCGGGTTCGTCCACGAGTTGAGCTGGGAAGATATCAAGACGTTGCTCGACAACGCCGTTACCATCAAGCCGAAACGCCAGATGAGCGTACAGTTCTCCGGCGGCGAACCCACCATCTCACCGCACTTCCTGAAGGCCGTGGCCTATGCCCGCGAAGTGGGTTACACCAGCGTGCAGGCTGCCACCAACGGAATCGAGTTCGCCAAGAGCCCCGAGTTCTGCCGCCAGGCAGCCGACGCCGGCCTGCGCTATGCCTACCTGCAATTCGACGGTATCGGCAACGCGGCCAACGAGCATCGCAAGGTGGGCAACCTCTTCGATGTGAAGCTCCGCGCCATCGAAAACCTCTACACCAACGGCGTGGACATCATCCCGGTGATCACGATCATCAACGGCATCAACAACGAGCAGGTGGGGCGCATCGTGCAGTTCGCGCTCGACAACCCGAAGCGCATTCCGTTCCTCTCGTTTCAGCCCGTATCTTTTACCGGCCGCGATGAAGCCGTCACCGACGAGCGCCGCGCCGCCCAGCGCTACACCCTTTCCCACCTGGCGCACGACGTGAAGAATCAGACCGGACTCGGCGAGCCGGCGCGCGATTGGTTCCCGATTTCCTTCATGTCCACCTTCAGCGATTGGAGCGATCTGACCCACGGCCCGCAAGCCGACTGGGGCCAGTTGAGCTGCGGCTGCCACCCCAACTGCGGCACCGGCATGGCCGTAATGGTGGACAAGGAAACCAAGGAAAGGGTTCCGGTCACGGCCTTCCTCAATGCCGACCGTTGGGCCAAGGACGTGGCCCGTATCAACGATGCGGCACGCGGCAAGTGGCTCTCCGTGGTCGGTATGACGCTGGCCCTGGCCCGCAATTACGATCCCTTCCAGACGCCCACCCACTTCAAGCTCAGCGACATGCTGAAGAAGCTCGACAAAACCTTCGGCGCCACCGGCAAGAACTATGGGACGGTGGGCAAGGACCGCACCATGGACGACATCGAAAAGCGGCGCAGGGATCGCTGGAACTTCCTGTTCATTGCGGGAATGTGGTTCCAGGATCTG
Source organism: Candidatus Solibacter sp. (assembly GCA_026394025.1). Lineage (GTDB taxonomy): Bacteria > Acidobacteriota > Terriglobia > Bryobacterales > Bryobacteraceae > Solibacter. The sequence continues at coordinate 3,027 of JAPKZC010000857.1, read as the reverse complement.
TTTAACTACGATTTCCGCCGCACCGAGCAGTGCATTATTCCGTATGCCACCCAGGAAGGCGAGATTTCCTTCTGCGCCTACAATACCGGCGTGGGCTGGCGCAACATCATCGAGAAGATGCACATGACGGCCACGCTCACCAAGTGGTACGAAGAGCACGGCAAGCACGAAATCTTCGCCGGCGGCAAAAGCGTTCCGCTGGTCAGCCGCGAGCACGCCATGGTGCTCCGCGAAGAAATCGTGACCAACGAAATCCAGCACGATCTCGACAACCTCGGCATCGCCAAAACCGCGCGCGAAGAGAAGTTCCGGGCACGCGACGCCAAGATGAAGCAGGACGCGGAGAACGCCCGCATGGCGAAGTTGTACCGCGAGCATGTTCTCCAGGAGAAGCCGGTCGCCGGACTGGTAAGCATCGAATCGCTCGCGCCCGCGCCGAAGCCGGCGGCCAAAAAGGTGGAAGAGCAGGAAGAAGTCGGCAGCTTCGGCGACTAGGCGCGGATTGTTCCTGGAACACTGTGCGCGCCTGAGCTACTCGATCACAGGCACGAGACGCGATTCGATAATCCGCTGGTCGGCAGTCAGCAACCGCAAGCGATGGACCCGCGCGGTGGCAACAATTACGCGGTCGCCAGGATCTCGCAACGAGTCTCCCAAGGCGGCAACTTCGTAGGCGACGCCCGTCGTGATGGGAATGATCCGAAGTGCCGGGTTGGTGTCCAACTCATGAAAGACCTGGTCCAGCCTAACGCTGAGCCGCTTCCGTCCTTCGTTCAGCAAAGCGATTTCCAGCAAGCTCATCGCGCTGACCCCGACGGACTCCCCACGCCGTTCAGCGTCTTCAATAACGACCCGTTGCTCGCGCGAGAGCTTCTTGGGTTCGTAAAGCCAACGGACCACGACGTGCGTATCGAGCAGAAACCGCGGATTCAAGAAGTCGTATCCTCAATCGCGCCGCAACGCGTCCCATAGATCCGACGTATCGAAATTGACGATATCTCCGAGGATCTTGCCCTTCCCTGCCAAGATGCCCGCGGACGATTTCCACACGGGTTTCTTCGCGGCGGAGACCGTGGCCACCGGGCGACCCCGCTTGGTTACTGTAATCGTGCCGCCGCGCTCCTCGATTTCGTCGAGCAGTGCGAGGCACTTGGCTTTGAACTCAGTTGCGCCGATGACCCGGTTCTTCACATTTCGATCATAGCTCATCTCGATATGGTCATCTGACCAGTAGCCCAGCCCTGCCCCAAGCTTTCAACGGCGTCGTCGCACCATCCAGGGCGTGGACCTGGAACGTCACTTCCCTGCCTCGCACTTCCACGCCGGTCCAGCCGAAGAACCAGCCGTCCTCATACCTGGCGTTGAGCCGCAGGTGCGCGCCCGCGCTGGGCAGCGCGAGGTACGTGACGCCTTCCAGTTCGGCGTGGATCAATTGATGCACGTGCCCCGCCACTACGCAGCACACCCCGTAACGCTTCGCCAGGCGATGGAGCGGCCCATTGGGAGAGCCGAGCGCCGCGTCCAGCAACCAGGACGGCCGGTGCGACACCACGAACTTCACGGGCGCCGCCGCGTGCTCGCGCAAATCGCTTTCCAGCCATGCCAGTTCCCCTTCCGGCCAGGCGTCCGATCGGCTGTTGTCCACCACCGTGAAATGCGCTCCGCCGGAATCGAAGCCAAAGTGCGTCGCCCGCCCCGCATACTGTCGGAACAGCCGCTCCGACGCCTCGGACCATATATCGTGATTGCCGGGCGCGAGGTAAAGCGGAATCCGCCGGTAGGGCTCAAGCATACGCCGGGCCTCCCGCCACTCGGCTTCCGCCGTTGCGTCGTCGCCGCCCTGTACGGTGTCGCCGACCGCCAGCACGAAGGCCGGCTGAGTCGCGGCCAACGCCCGCCAGACGCGTTCATAGACCCCTGGCTGCACGTCTCCCGTGCGATCGCCGAGCAAGACGAAATGGAGGTTGTCCGCGGGCGCGGCGCAGACCGCCAGCCATGCCGCCACCGCCATGCCGCCGAACCCGGCCAGTACCCGCCGCGTCATTCCTCAGCCGCCGGCGCGGCCACAAAACGGTACCCCACCCCACGCACCGTCAGCAGGTGCCGCGGCTTGGTCGGGTTGGGTTCGATGTAACGCCGCAAGCGCACGATGAAATTATCGATGGCGCGCGTGTCGGTGTCCTCATGCAGCCCCCAAACCTCTTCCAGCATGGACTTGCGGGGCACCGGCTTGCCTTCCCGCTGAATCAGAAAGCGCAGCAGGTTGGCCTCCATCAGCGTCAGCGGAAACACCTGCTCGCGCACGTGCAACTCCAGCAGGTCGAAGTGCACTGATTTATCACCGAAGGTGAAGGTGTCGCCCGAATCGACCTGTGGAGCCGTCACCGGAATCGCCGCCGCCAGCCACGCGCGGCGGCGCAGCAGCCCGCGGATGCGCGCAATCAGGATAGCGAGTTCGAAGGGCTTGGTCAGGTAGTCGTCGGCGCCCGCTTCGAAACCCTGGAGGATGTCCTCGGCATGACCGCGCGCGGTCAGCATCAAGGTGGGAATGAACTGCCCCGCGTCCCGGAGTTCCCGCATCACGGTGAACCCGTCCTTGCCCGGCAGCATGATATCCAGCACCACCACATCGAACTGCGCCGCGCCGGGCAGCAGCCGTTCGAGCGCCGCCTCCCCCGTCTCCACCACTTCCACCTGGTAGCCCTCGGCTTCCAGATTGAAACGCAGCCCTTCGGCCAGGTGCAGTTCGTCTTCCACTACAAGGATTCGGCTCATGTGGCGGGCTCACTTAGCGATCGGTAGTTGCAGCGCAAAGGTGCTGCCGTGTCCTGGCCCTTCGCTCTCCGCCCAGGCGCGCCCCCCATGCCGTTTGGCGACCGAGCGTACGATGTACAGCCCCAAGCCGGAGCCCTTGATTCGCGACGCCAGCGGCCCCGGCACGCGGTAGAATCGCCGGAAGACACGATTCAGTTCCGTTTTGGGAATCCCCGGCCCCTGGTCCTTCACCCGCAGGATCACAAAGCGCCC